>JBFLWO010000245.1:0-4281 GCA_040757755.1 Actinomycetota bacterium | reverse complement strand
GCGGGCCGTCGGGGTGTTGCTCGACGTCGGGCTGGTCGAGGCCGGCCCGGCGGGCCTTCGGGCCGTGGTGCCGGCGCCGCGCCGCGACCTGGCGGAGTCGCCCGCCCACCGGGCGTGCGCGGAGCACCTGGAGGAGTGCCGGGCGTTCCTCGACCGGGCCATGACCCTGGCGCTCGGGCCGCTCCCCGCGCCCGTCGCGGCGTGAGCGGACATCCGTCACCCCCCGGAACCCGCGATATCCTCTCCGAAATGAGCAGCCGACCGCCGCTCGCCGATCTCGCCCTCACCACCCCCGGGGGCCTCGCCACCGCACAGGTGGACGGGCTGGTGGACGAGCTGCGCGCCCACCACCCCGACGCGGACATCGACCTGGTGCGCCGCGCCTACGCGTTCGCCGAGGAGCGCCACCGGGGGCAGGCGCGCCAGTCCGGGGAGCCGTACATCACGCACCCCATCGGGGTCGCCCGCATCGCCGCGGGGCTCGGCCTGGACGTCGCCACCATCGTCGCGTCGCTCCTGCACGACACCGTGGAGGACACGGGCACGACCCTCGCCGACATCGAGACGGAGTTCGGCGCCGAGGTGTCGGTCCTCGTCGACGGGGTGACGAAGCTCTCGAAGATCCACTTCGAGAGCAAGGAGGAGGCGCAGGCCGAGAACTACCGCAAGCTCATCATCTCGATGTCCAGCGACATCCGGGTGCTCCTGGTGAAGCTGTGCGACCGGCTGCACAACATGCGCACCCTCGGGTACGTGCCGAAGGCGAAGCAGATCAAGACGGCGCGCGAGACCCTCGAGATCTACGCGCCGCTCGCGCACCGCCTGGGTATCCACTCCATCAAGTGGGAGCTCGAGGACCTGTCGTTCGCCGCGCTGCTGCCGAAGCGGTACGCCGAGATCCAGCAGATGGTGAACCAGCGCCGCTCGGACCGGGAGCGGTTCGTGGAGGAGGCCGGCCGCTACCTGCGGGACGAGCTCGCCGAGGTGGGCATCGCCCCCGTCGAGATCACCGGGCGGGCGAAGCACTTCTACTCGATCTACGAGAAGATGACCCGCGCCGGCAAGGAGTTCAACGAGATCTACGACCTCACCGCGATGCGGGTGCTGGTCGACTCGGTGAAGGACTGCTACGGCGCCGTCGGCATCGTGCACTCGATCTGGAAGCCGATGCCGGGCCGGTTCAAGGACTACGTCGCCGTCCCGAAGCTCAACGGCTACCAGTCGCTGCACACGACGGTGATCGGGCCGCACGGCAAGCCGCTCGAGATCCAGATCCGCACGCACGAGATGCACCAGACCGCCGAGTTCGGCGTCGCGGCGCACTGGCGCTACAAGCAGGAGAGCCGCGGCGAGTCCGGGTCGCAGGAGTGGGTCGCCCGGATGATGGACTGGCAGCGCGACACGAAGGACCCCGGCGAGTTCCTGGAGACGCTGCGCAGCGACCTCTACCAGGAGGAGGTCTTCGTCTTCACCCCGAAGGGCGAGGTGCGGGCCCTGGCGGCCGGCGCGACGCCACTCGACTTCGCGTACGAGATCCACACCGACGTGGGCCACCGCTGCGTCGGGGCGAAGGTGAACGGCCGGATCGTGCCGCTCTCCTACAAGCTCGCGTCCGGCGACTTCGTCGAGATCCTCACGTCGAAGGCGCCGCGCGGCCCGTCGCGCGACTGGGTGAACGTCGTCGCGACCAGCAAGGCGCGGTCCAAGATCCGCCAGTTCTTCCGGAAGGAGCGGCGGGAGGACGCCGAGCACCGCGGCCGGGAGGCGCTGCAGGAGCAGCTGCGCAAGGCGGGGCTCCCCAGCCAGAAGATGGTGGCGTCGCCGCTCCTGCACCAGATCCTCACCGAGATGGGCTTCCGGAAGGCCGAGGACTTCTACGTGTCCCTCGGGCTCGGAAAGACCTCCGTGCACACGGTGGTGAACAAGGTCATCACGCGCCTCAAGGCGGGGCAGGCGGTGGCGGAGGAGTCGCCGTCGGCGCTGGTCGCGAAGCCCGGCCGGGCGCGGTCGGCGGCGCCGTCGACGGACCTCGGCATCGAGATCGAGGGGCTCAGCGACGTCCTGGTCCGGCTGGCGCGGTGCTGCAAGCCGGTGCCGGGGGACGACATCGTCGGCTACATCTCCCTCGGCCGCGGCATCACGATCCACCGTGAGGAGTGCCCCAACGCGAAGGCCCTCGCCCGGGCGCCGGAGCGGTTCACGCAGGTGGCGTGGACGGGCACGAGCCGCCAGTCGTTCCGGATCGAGATCGCGATCGACGCCTGGGACCGCGTGCGGCTGCTGGAGGACCTGTCCCGCACCATGTCGGAGTGCGGCGCGAACATCATCTCCGCCGTGTGCCAGTCGGAGGACCAGATGGTGCGGAACCGGTTCGTGGTGGAGCTCGGGGACATCGGCGCGGTGAAGCACCTCATCGCCGCGTTGCGCAACGTCGACGGCGTCTTCGACGCGTACCGGGTGAGCCCCGGCAGGTAGCGGCCCGCCACCGGCCCGGGGCGGCCGGCGGGGGACGACCGCCCCGCCCGTCCGCTGCGACCGCCGAGGCGACTGCTACGCTGGCCCGCCGATGGACTGGGTCGACATCCTCGTTCCGGGCGCCGCCATCCTCGCCCTCTTCGGCGTGGTCGGCCTCGTCATCCAATCGATCCGCCTCGGGCGGGCGATCCGCCGCGTGGAGGAGCAGGCGGCGGCGGGCGGCGGGTCGGCCACCGAGGTGCCGCTGCGCCGGCTGCAGGAGCTCCAGGCACGCATCGAGGGCCGGCCTCTTCCGGGCCCGTCGGGCGAGGCGGGGGAGGGGCGTGACGCACGCCGCCGCCTGGCCGTGGCCGCGGCGTCCATCCTGGTGGTCGCCCTGGCCGGGGCGGGGGTCTGGTACCTGTTCGTCCGCGACGACGGGGCCGGCACCGCCGAGGCGGGCTCCCGCACGACCGCGACGACCACCACGACCGCGCGGCCGCAGCGCACCGCGGTGCCGTCCGACCGGGTGCCGGCGACGGTCCCGCCGCTCGACAACAAGGCGGCGTACACCGTCGCGGTGTTCAACGCGAGCGGCGTGACGGGGGCGGCGGCGAACAAGGTGGCCCCGCGGGTCGTGGCGGCGGGCTACGCGATCGGCCCGGTCGACAACGCGCAGGCGCAGGACCCGTCGAAGAGCGTCGTGATGTGGGCGAAGGGCAAGAAGATCGCCGCCTGGAACGTCGCGAAGGACCTCGGCGTGTCGAAGGCCACTCCCCTGGACGGGGGATTCTCCGCGCAGGGCCTCGGCAGCGTCGACGTCGTCGTCATCGTCGGCCTGGACCTCGCGCAGGGCTGACCCTCGCCGCGCCGCCTCCCGCGGCCAGGCGCGTTTCGGCGGTATTTGGATGTTCGGCCGCGGGCCGCGGCGTGTCGAAACGCTGCGACGGGCCCCCCCGGCCGTCTACCATCTGCGTCCCCGAATCGTGAGGATCCGCACGAGGAGGATTGCCGCGTGGCCCTACATCCCGCTCCCACCGCCGAGGAAGAGCGCGCCCGCGCCTATCGCCTGCGACTCGCGCCCAGCCGCGTGTACGTGTGCAGGTTCTGTCGCGAGGCGATCCGGGTGACCAGCGCCCGCTACCTGCCGGAGGGGTGTCCCGCCTGCGAGGCGTCGACGTGGGAGGACGACCTGCGGTGCGGCAACTGGATCGACTGCAGCGCCGTCCGCCGCCCCGGCCTGCGGGGACGCGCCTACTGCCACGTCTGCGGGTACAGCATCTGGACGCCGGTGCGGGCGCCGGGGGCGTCCCGCCCGCGCATCTGAGCGGCGCCGGGGGAGCGCCGCACCGGACGGACCGGGGTGGGTCTCACCTGTAGACTCGCCCCGTGTCGTCCCGGATCGCAGGCACCGTGCGGTGCGTCGAGCTGGCGGAGGGGCCCGTCGTGGTCTCCGCCCACCCCGCCCCGTCACGCGGCAGCGCCGCCGCCGCCCAGGTGAACCTGCCGGAGGGCCCCGGGGGCTTCGTCCTCGAGGTGCCGCCCGGAGCATGGTGGATCGAGGCGGTGCTGGAGCAGCCGTCCATCCCCGGTGCCCGCGAGATCTCCGCCTGGTCCCACGACGCCGTCGAGGTGGCCGACGGGGACGTCGTGGACGGCGTGGAGATCGTCCTGGAGGTCCCCGAGACCGTCCGCTAGCGCTCGACTCGAAAGTCCGCGTTGCGATTCCGCGCGGGCCGCTGATTTGCGACTTTCGAGTCGGGTCGTGCGTGTGGTGGGTCCTTGCGGGGTTCCTGTCGCCCGACGGTGACGGGCGCGCATTGCGGA
>JBFLWO010000244.1:0-4289 GCA_040757755.1 Actinomycetota bacterium | reverse complement strand
CGATCGAGAGCTGGAAGTCCCTGCACCCCCGGCAGCACCGCATGTGCGCCGTGATGCGGATGCTGCCCACGACGCGCCCGTCGCCGTCCGACAGGCGCCGGCGTATCTCCGCGCACGGCGCCCGGCGCGCATCGTCGAAGGCGTGGAGGCGCTTCCGGGCTTCGTAGACGAGCTGCTTGGCATCCGCCGTCGCCGCGCCGAGCGCCGTGCCGATCTCGGCGTGCGAGAGGCCGCACAGCTCGCGCAGCAGGAGGGCGGAGCGAAGCTGGGGCGGCAGCGCCGCGAGGTCGCCGGCGAGGCGTGCCAGGTCGTCGCGCAGCTCGGCGCGATCGTGGACCCCGGGCCCGCGCTCCTCCTCGTCCCCGGACAGGGCCGCCCAGTCCCTGCTCGCGCGCATCGCGTCGAGGCAGGCGTTGCGGACGATGCCGAAGAGCCACGCGCGGGGCGTCGCGGCGGCGCCGCCCGCGGCGAGGGCGCGGTACGCCTTCAGCATCGCCTCCTGGAGCGCCTCCTCCGCGTCGTCCGGGCGGCGCAGCATCGCGACCGCGTAGCGCCGGAGCGCCTCGCCGTGCCGCCGGTACAGCACGTCGAACGCGGACGGGTCGCCGCGCCGGACGAGCTCGGCGAGGGCGGCGTCGGACAGCCGCGCGTCCACCGGGGCGCCGCGCGGGAGAAGCCTGCCGAGCTGTGGGGCGGTCGTCGCCATGGGTCCCATCATGAACGACGTCCGGCACCCCGGAAAGTCGGGACGATCCGGGCGGCGCCGGCGCGGTCGCATCACCCCGAGGCTCGCGCCGTCGGTCGTGCCGCGGGCCCCCGCGCGCGGGAGCGGTCGCGCCGGCCGACCGCCCCGGCGGGTGGCTCACCCCGGCGTGCGCGCCCGCCCCGCCGTCCCCTCCCCTGCGGAAAGCGCGACGACCACGTCCCCTCCCTCGACGCGGACCGGGTGCGTCGCCACGGCGCAGCCCTCGCCGTCCGCGGCGCCCGTCACCAGGCTGAATCGCCGTGCGTGGAGTGGGCACACCACGACGTCCATGCCGACGAGGCCGTCCTCGAGCGGCCCGCCGCGGTGCGGGCACCGCGCGTCCGTCGCGAGCACCCGGCCGTCCCTCAGCCGGAAGACGGCGATGTCGCGGCCCGCCACCGTGAACCGGCGGCCCTCGCCCGGCGGGATCCCGTCCACCGGGCCGAGGCGGACCTCCGTGGCGACCGCCGTCATCGGCCGGCCGCCCGGATCGCGCCGGCGAACTGGTTCACGGTGGCGGGGCGCGACGCCTCGGTCCACGGGTCGACGTAGTCGGTCACGGTCCGCTCGATCTCGGCGTCCAGGCGTGCCGCCTCGCCATGCGCGTCCTCGACCACCACGGCGCGCAGGTGCTCGAGCCCCACGCGCGGCACGAAGTCGTACGTGCGCTCGAGCCACCTGGCGTTCTCGCGGTAGTACTGGATGAACCGGCCCGCCAGCGTGATGACCTCCTCCGGGGTGTCCACGGTGCACAGGAGGTCGCCCTTCCGCACGTGCGCGCCCGCGGCGCCCCCCACGTACACCTCCCAGCGGCCGCCGTCGACCGCGACGACCCCCACGTCCTTCACGAGCGCCTCCGAGCAGTTGCGCGGGCACCCGGCGACCGCCAGCTTCAGCTTGGCCGGCGCCTCGATGCCGCGGTACCGCTCCTCCAGCCGGATCGCGAGCGTGGTGCTGTCCCCGAGGCCGAAGCGGCAGAACTCGCTGCCGACGCAGGACTTCACGGTCCGGAACGACTTGCCGTAGGCGTGGCCGGACGGCATCCCCAGGTCGCGCCACACCGCCGGCAGGTCGTCCTTGCGGACGCCCAGCAGGTCGATGCGCTGACCGCCCGTGATCTTGATCATGCGGACGGCGTAGCGGTCGGCGACGTCGGCGATGCGCCGCAGCTCGTCGGCGGTGGTGACGCCCCCCGGGATGCTCGGCACGACGCTGAACGTCCCGTCGCCCTGGATGTTCGCGTGGACCCGGTCGTTGATGAACCGCGCGTCCCGCTCGTCGACGAGCTCGTCGCGGCCCCAGACGCTCCGCAGCAGCGAGGTGAGCCCCATCTTGCTGCCCGGGTCGTCCTTCCCGCCGGCGAGCGCGTCGAAGACCTCCGAGACCGACCGCAGGTTCCGCGCGCGGATCGCCTCGACCAGCTCGGCCTTCGGAAGCGGCACCCCGGGGACGTAGTAGTGCGCGGACGGGTCCTCCTCGACCTCGCCGCCGGCCGCCCACTCCACCACCTGGCCGACGAGCGCCTTGCACGAGCCGCACCCGGTGCCCGCCCGGGTCGCCGCCATCACCGCGCCGACGGTGCGCGCCCCCCCGGCCACGCAGCGGGCGATCGCCCCCTTGCTGACGCCGTTGCAGTTGCACACCTGCGACTCGTCGGGCAGGTCGTCGACCGTGGCCGCCGGCGGGGCCCCGCCGATGTCGAAGAGGAGCTGGCGCCGGTCCTCGGGAAGCGGCGACGCGCGGTCGAAGGCCTGCGTGAGGAGCCCCGCCCTGGACGTGTCCCCGAGAAGCGTCGCCCCGACGAGCACCCCGTCCCGGACCACGACGCTCATGTACTGGCCGCGGCGCGGATCGCTGAAGCGGAGCACCTCGTCGTCGTCGCGCTCCGCGGCCTTCAGGCCCATCACGGCGAGATCGACGCCCATGACCTTCAGCTTCGTCGCGAGCTTCGATCCCCGGTACGCGGCCTCCGGGTCGCTGCCGGTGAGGTGGTCGGCCAGGACGCGCGCCTGTTCCCACAGCGGCGCGACGAGGCCGTACACCTGCCCGCGGTGCTGGGCGACCTCCCCGACCGCGTACACGTCGGGGTCGTCGGTGCGCATGCGGTCGTCCACCACCACGCCGCGCTCCACGGTGAGGCCGCACTCCGCCGCGAGGGCCACGTTCGGGCGGATCCCCGCGGCGACGACGACCATGTCGCACCGCAGCTCGGCGCCGTCCGCGAACCTCACCCCCGTGATCCGGTCCTCGCCGAGCACCTCGGTGGTCGCGGCGCCGCAGTGAACGCCGATGCCCATGCCGCGCAGGGTGCTCGCGAGGATCTCCGCGGGCTCCGCGTCGAGCTGCTGGACCATGAGGTGCGGGGCCGCCTCCACCACGCTCACGTCGAGGCCCTGGCACATCAGGCCGCGCGCGGCCTCCAGGCCGAGCAGGCCGCCGCCGATGACGCACGCCGCCCTGCAGCCCGCGGCGTGGTGAGTGATCGCCTCGCAGTCGTCGAGGCTGCGGAAGACGAACGCCCCGTCGCGGAGCTCGCCGTCGGGCAGCAGGCCGGCGATCGGCGGCAGGAAGGCCCGGCTGCCGGTCGCCACGACCAGCGTGTCGTAGGGGGTGGCGAAGCCGTCCTCGTCGACGACCTCCTTCGCCGCCCGGTCGATCCGCGCGACGCGCACCCCCGCCCGCAAGTCGATCCCGTTCTCGGCGTACCAGTCGAGCGGGTTGATGAAGATGTCGGCCGGGTCCTCCTGCCCCGCGAGGACGCCCGAGAGCATGATGCGGTTGTAGTTGCCGTACGGCTCCTCGCCGAACATCGTCACCGCGAAGGCGTCCCCCCCGCCGCGACGCAGCACCTCCTCGACGGCGCGCGCCCCCGCCATCCCGTTGCCGATGACGACCAGCCGGCGGCGCGAGCCGGCCGGCCCGAGCAGGGCAGGTGCTCCGAGGGTGGTGGTCATGGGGCGCCTCCTTCGTCGGTCGGGAGCGGGGCGATGCGCACGGCGCACGACTTGAACTCCGGCATGCGGGAATACGGGTCGAGCGCCGGATTGGTCAGCAGGTTGGCTCGGGCGGCGCCGGCCCAGTGGAAGGGCATGAACAGCGTGTCGTGGCGGATCGCCGTGGACAGGCGCGCGCGGGCCTGGGCCGCGCCGCGCCGCGTCTCGAGGCGGACCTGAGCGCCGTCGGCGACCCCGTAGCAGCGCGCGATCTGCGGGTGGATCTCGACCAGGGGCCCGGGCGCGTCCGCGGCGAGCTCGGCGACGCGGCGCGTCTGCGTGCCGGACTGGTAGTGCCCCATGACGCGCCCCGTGGTCAGGGTGAGGGGGAAGTCGAAGTCGGGCCCCTCGGCCGGCGCGGGGTCGTGCACCGCGTGGAACCGCGCCCGTCCGTCCGGGGTTGGGAACCGCTCGGCGAAGAGGCGTGGCGTGCCGGGGTGCCCGGGCGCGGGGCACGGCCAGAACACGCCGTCCTCCGCCTCGATGCGCGCATACGTGATGCCCGAGTAGTCCGCGGGCCCGCCGGCGCTCGCGCGGGCGAGCTCGTCGAA
>JBFLWO010000243.1:0-4291 GCA_040757755.1 Actinomycetota bacterium | reverse complement strand
CAACGCCCGCGACGAAGCCGGCGCCGCGGGGGGCCGGGCGTACCGTCGGCCTCCCACCCGCCGCGCACGGCGGGACATGCCAACGAACCGGAAGGGGGGCGCTCGCGTGAAGCTCGAGCACGCGTTCGAGGTACCTGCGTCGCCGCAGCGGACGCTGGCCCTGCTGCTCGACGCGGACCAGGTGGTCCGCTGCATGCCGGGGGCCGAGCTCGTCGAGGTCGTCGACGACAGGACATGGCGGGCGCGTCTCAGCGTCAAGCTCGGCCCCGTCGGCCTGGACTTCCTGAACGACATCCGGCTCGTCGACGTCGACGAGGCCGGCGGCGTCGTCCGGATGGAGGTCGCGGGCCGCGACACGCGCGGGAAGGGCGCGGCGAACGCGGCCGTCACGTCGCGGCTCGTGCCGGCCGGCGCCGGCACCCGCGTCGAGATGGACACCGACCTGCGCTTCTCCGGCCAGGCCGCCCAGCTCGGCCGGCCCAACGTCGTGCAGGACGTCTCGGCGCGGCTCGTCGGCCAGTTCGCGGACTGCCTGCGCGTCCAGCTCGACGGCGCCACCAGCGAGGAGGACCGGCGGGAGGCGCTCCACCGCGCGGAGCGGCCGGTCTCCGGCCTGTCGCTCGTGCTCGCCGCGGTGGCGAGCGCGATCCGGCGGCTCCTCCGCCCCGGCAAGAGAGTGAGAGGGGAGGGCACGTGAGGCGTATCACCCTGACGGTCAACGGCGTGCGCCACGAGGCGGACGTCGACGAGCGGGAGCTGCTCGTCTACGTCCTTCGTGAGCGGCTCGGCCTGACCGGCACCAACGTCGGCTGCGACACCTCGTCGTGCGGGGCGTGCACCGTCCACCTCGACGGCCAGTCCGTCAAGTCGTGCACGCTGCTCGCCGTCCAGGCCGACGGCCGCGAGGTCACCACCATCGAGGGCCTCGCCACCAACGGGGACCTGCACCCCATGCAGCGCGCCTTCCGCGAGAA
Organism: Actinomycetota bacterium; assembly: GCA_040757755.1. Lineage (GTDB taxonomy): Bacteria > Actinomycetota > Thermoleophilia > Miltoncostaeales > Miltoncostaeaceae > JBFLWO01. The sequence continues at coordinate 3,317 of JBFLWO010000243.1, read as the reverse complement.
CCACGCGCTGCAGTGCGGCTACTGCACCCCCGGGATGATCATGGCGGCGACGAGCCTCCTGGCCGAGAACCCCCACCCCAGCGAGGACGAGATCCGCCACGGGCTGGAGGGCAACCTCTGCCGCTGCACCGGCTACCACAACATCGTGAAGGCCGTCGCGGCCGTCGCGAACGGATAGGGGGCGGCGATGGCAACCACCGAGCAGAGGCCACGGGCCATCGGCACCCGCACCCTGCGGAAGGAGGACCCGGAGCTCATCACCGGCCGGTCGCGCTACGTCGACGACATCGCGCTTCCCGGGATGCTGTGGGTCGCCGTGGTGCGCAGCCCGTACGCGCACGCCCGCATCAACGGCATCGACGTGTCACGGGCGCTGGAGGCGCCCGGCGTCGTCGCCGCCTACACCGGCGAGACGCTTCCGTTCGCCGCGCCGCTGTTCATGGCGTGGCCGGTGAACGCGGAGTGCAAGGCGCCGCCGCACTGGCCGCTCACGAAGGACAAGGCGCGCTACGCCGGCGACCCCGTCGCGGTCGTCGTCGCCGACAGCCGCGTCGCCGCGAAGGACGCGGCGGAGCTCGTGGAGGTCGACTGGGAGCCGCTGCCCGCCGTGACCGACATCAAGGAGGCGCTCGCCGACGGCGCCCCCCTCGTGTACGAGGACCTCGGCACGAACGACGCCGGCAGCTGGATCTTCGAGCGCGACTCCCCGGCGCCGCGCCGCGCCCCCACCGCGCCGTACTTCCAGGACCCGAGCCTCGTCACGGTGACGGAGGAGTACTACCTGCCGCGGCTCATCCCGAACGCGATGGAGCCGCGCGGCGTCGTCGTCGACGTGAACGCCGCCCAGGGCGAGTACACCGTGTACTCCGCGACGCAGATCCCGCACATCCTGCGCACCACCCTGGTCGTGACGTGCGGCATCCCGGAGGCGAAGCTGCGGGTCGTCGCCCCCGACGTCGGCGGCGGGTTCGGCTCCAAGCTGGAGCAGTACCCGGAGGAGGCGATCTGCCTCGAGCTCGCCAAGACCCTCGGCCGCCCGGTGAAGTGGGTGGAGGAGCGCTCCGAGGGCTACCTCGCCACCCTGCACGGCCGCGAGATGTACCAGCGGATCGAGCTGGCCGCGACCCGCGACGGGGACCTGAAGGCGGTACGCGTGAAGCTGTGGGCGTCGATGGGCGGCTACATGCGCCTCATCACGCCTGGCATCCCGATGCTCGGCGCCTGGCTGTACGCCGGCTGCTACGACCCGGAGGCCTACGACTTCGAGTACACGAACGTCTTCACGAACACGACGTTCACCGACGCGTACCGCGGCGCGGGGCGGCCCGAGGCGACGTACGCGATCGAGCGGGCGATGGACGCCCTGGCACGGAAGCTCGACATGGACCCGGTGGCCCTCCGCCGCCGCAACTTCATCGCGCAGGACAAGTTCCCGAACTACACGATCGTCTCCGGCCTCACGATCGACTCGGCGAACTATGAGGGCACCCTCGACAAGTGCCTCGAGATGCTCGGGTACGAGGACGTGCGGGAGGAGCAGGCCCGCCGCCGCGCCGACGGGTCCACGAAGGTGGTCGGCGTCGGCTTCTCCAGCTGGCTGGAGATGTGCGGCCTGGCGCCGTCCCGGGTGCTGTCCGCCCTGAACTACGTGGCGGGCGGGTGGGACGCCGCCACCGTCGAGATGCTCCCCACCGGCACGGTGCGCGTCCTCACCGGCGTGTCGCCGCACGGGCAGGGGGAGGTCACGACGTTCTCCCAGATCGTCGCCGACCAGCTCGGCGTGGACGTCGACGACGTCGAGGTGCTGCACGGCGACACGCAGGTCGTGCCGTTCGGGATGGACACGTACGGCAGCCGCGGCCTGAGCGTCGGCGGCGTCGCCCTCCACGCGGCCGGGGAGAAGCTCATCGCGAAGGCCCGCACGATCGCCGCCCACCAGCTCGAGTGCGCCGAGGAGGACCTCGAGTTCGCGGACGGCGACTTCACGGTGCGCGGCACCGACCAGTCCGTGAACATCAAGGCGGTGGCGTTCGCGGCGTGGACCGCGCACGACCTGCCCCCCGGCATGGAGCCGGGGCTCACCGCCGGCCACCTGTACGACCCCCCGAACTTCTCGTGGCCGAACGGCGCCCACGCGTGCGTCGTGGAGGTCGACACCGAGACCGGGTCGGTCGCGATCCTGCGCTACGTCGCGGTGGACGACTGCGGCGTGCGGATCAACCCGATGATCATCGAGGGGCAGGTCCACGGCGGCGTCGCCCAGGGCATCGCCGAGGCCCTCTTCGAGGAGGCCCGCTACGACGAGGACGGCAACCTCCGGCAGGGGACGATGGCGACCTACATGGTGCCGGGGCCCCCGGAGATGCCGTCGTTCGAGCTGGGCCACACCGTCACGCCCAGCCCGACGAACCCCCTCGGCGTGAAGGGCGTCGGGGAGGCGGGGACGATCGCCGCCCCGCCCGCCGTCGTCAACGCCATCGTCGACGCCCTCACCCACCTGGGCGTCACCACCGTCGAGCGGCCCGCGACCCCCGAGCGGGTGTGGCGGGCGATCCAGGAGGCACAGCGATGATCCCGGCCACCTTCCGGTACGAGGTCGCCGAGTCCGCCGACCACGCGGTCGAGCTGCTGCGCACCCGCGAGGACGCGAAGCTCCTCGCGGGCGGGCACAGCCTGGTGCCGCTGATGAAGCTGCGGCTCGCCCGGCCCGCCACCCTCGTCGACATCGGGCGCGTCCCCGGCCTCACCGGGGTCCGCGACATGGGCGACCACATCGCGGTCGGCGCCCTCACCCCCCACCACGACCTGAGCCGCGACCCGGTCGCGGCGCAGCACTGCCCCCTCATCGCCTACGCGGCCGGCCTCGTCGGGGACCCGCAGGTGCGCCACCGCGGCACGATCGGCGGGTCCCTCGCCCACGGGGACCCGGCGTCGGACCTGCCGACGATCTGCCTGCTGCTCGACGCGGTGATCATGGCGCGCGGGCCGGGCGGGGAACGGCAGATCCCCGCCGGGGCGTTCTTCCGCGGCTTCTTCGAGACGGCCCTCGCCCCGGACGAGATCATCACGGAGATCCGGCTGCCGAAGGTGGGGGGCGCCGGGTGGAGCTACCTCAAGTTCCGCCAGCGGGCCCTCGACTGGGCCACCGTCGGCGTCGCGGTGCTGGTCGGCGCGAGCAACGGGTCGATCGCGGGGGCGCGCGTCGGGCTCACGAACATGGGCCAGACGCCGCTTCGCGCGCGGGCGGTGGAGGCCGCCCTCGCCGGCGCCCCGCGCGACGCCGTCGCCCAGGCGGCGGAGCGCGCCGACGAGGGCAC
>JBFLWO010000242.1:0-4321 GCA_040757755.1 Actinomycetota bacterium | reverse complement strand
ACGGGGCGGCTTCTTCTCCGCCGGCTCGGGCTTCGGCTCCGGCTTCGGGTACCGGTTCGGGTTCAGGTAGTGGAGCGCCTCGGCGACGTCCACCGTCGACGACGCGGTCTTGACCGCCAGTCCCGCCCGCTGCAGACGCTGCAGCACGAGCGCGCTCGGAAGCCCCTCGTCCTTGGCGATCTCGTAGATCCGCTTCTTCGCCATGCCGTCCTTTCTCACCCCTCACGCCCGAGCGCACTGCCGAGCGCCGGGTCAACCTGAACGCGCGTGCCACCCATCCGGGCACCGCGGGCGAACGCATTGCGCTTCACCGCCCGCTGGAAACACTCCTCACGGCGGCACACGTACACGCCCCTCCCCCCCGCGACCGCCCGGTCGTCGCGCACGAGCACCGCCCCGTCGCCGCCGCGCACGACGGCGAACCGGGCGAGGGCCCCCTTCGGCGCGCGCGTGCCGCAGCCCACGCACCGCCGCTCGGGCACGTGCCGCGCCCGGCCGCCGCCGGCACCGGCCGGCCTGCTGGTGGGAAGCTCGGTCACGGGCATGGAGCGGGCCTAGGCCTCCCTCCCTTCGCCACTCTCCGCCGCCGCGAGCGCTGCGTGGTCGGGCAGCGCACAGTATCGGGTACCCGGCACGGCGGCGTTCACGCACCGCTTGCCGCTGCCCAGCACCGCGACGCACCGGCCGCCGAAGTCGCCCTCGCGGTCGCCGCCGATCTCGGCCTCGGCCTCCTCGGCCTGGAAGGTGGCCTCGCTCTTGATGTCGATCCGCCAGCCGGTGAGGCGCGCCGCGAGCCGCGCGTTCATCCCCTCCTTGCCGATCGCCAGCGACAGCTGGTCGTTCGGCACGACGACGGTGGCCTGGCGGTCCTCGTCGTCGACCAGCACCTCGCGCACCCGGGCGGGGGCCAGGGCCTTCGCGACGAAGCGCGCCGGCTCGTCGTTGTAGGGGATGATGTCGATCTTCTCGCCGCGAAGCTCGCTCACGACCATCCGCACCCGCGAGCCGCGCGGGCCGACGCAGGCACCGACCGGGTCGACGCCCGGCACGTTCGAGACGACCGCGATCTTCGACCGCCACCCGGGCTCGCGCGCCACCTGCCGGATCTCGACGAGGCCGTCCGCGATCTCCGGCACCTCGAGGGCGAACAGGCGGCGGATGAGCTCGTCGGAGCGGCGGCTCACGATCACCTGCGGCCCCTTGGAGGAGTGGCGCACGTCCACGATCACGGCCTTCACACGGGACCCGTGCTCGTACCGCTCGCTGTGCACCTGCTCGCTCTCGGGCAGGAGCGCCTCGACCCGGCCCAGGTCCACCAGCGTGTAGCGCGAGTCGGACTGCTGCACGATGCCGGTGACGACCTCGCCGACGCGGTCGACGTACTCGTCGTACATCATCTCCCGCTCCGCCTCCCGGATCCGCTGCAGGATCACCTGCTTCGCGGTCTGCGCGGCGATGCGGCCGAAGTTGTCGGTGGTGACGTCCACGGCGTGGATCTCGTCCGGCCCGTACGCGGACCAGTCGACCTGCGGCGCCGGCGGCTCGTACTCCTCCGGGTTCACGCCCTCCGGGATCTCCGGCTCGGGCTGCGGCAGGGTGCGCAGCTCCGCACCTTCGGGCAGCACCAGCTCGTACACCCGCATCTCGCCGTCCTCGCGGTCGATCTCGACGCGGGCGTGCTCGGCGGCCCCCGGGGTCTTCTTGTACGCGGCGAGGAGCGCGTCCTCGAGCGCGACGATCAGGGTCTCGGAGTCGATGCCCTTCTCGCGCTCGATCTGCTTGATGGCCTCGATGATCTCGCGGTTCACGTCTCGCTCCTCGGGGTCGGCACGGGCTCGAGCGCGCGAGCCCGTCGCACCGCTGAGCGGGCGACCTGCAGGACGCCCTGGGCGGTGGCGAGGGACAGGGTGGCGTCGTCTGCCGCGAGCAGCGAGCCGGTGCGGGTCGCCTGCGCGCCGTCCTCCGTCTCGATGCGCAGCTGGACCCGGCTGCCGAGGGCACGCCGGAAATGCTCGGTGGTGCGCAGCGGGGGCTCGGGACCGGGCGACGAGACCTCGACCGAGAAGCGGTCGAGCATTCCGGCCTCGCCGAGGACGCGGGTCACGGCGGCGCACAGGTCGTGGTCGACACCGCGGGGGTGGTCGATCACGGCGCGGAGGGTGCCGCCACCACGCGTGCCGACGATGGCGACCTCCAAGAGGTCGACCTCCGGCATCGCGTCGGCGAGGCGCTCCTCCACCTCGCGCTCGATGGCCTCGCGGCCCTCCATCGTCTGCGTCCTCCCCCACGGTCGATCGGGTCGCCGGGCAAAAAAAGAAGTGGGTTCGCACCCACTTCCCGTAAGGCGCCCCGCTGAACTCGTGCCTAGGTTAGCACGCACCGGCGGCCCGACCGGGCTCCGGCCCGGCGTGTCAGAGCCGGTTCCGGGCCCCCTGGAGGTACCGGTCGATGAACTCCCGGATGGCCGCCGGGCCCCCCTCGGCGGCGGCCTGGGCGAAGCGCGCCGCCAGGCGCACCCCGCCGCCGTCGATCGGCTCGGAGCGCCGCAGCTCGCCGGCGATCTCCTGCCACCCGAGGTCCGCGAGCTCGATCGCGATGACGATGCCGCGAGCCGTGTCCGGCGCCTCCGGCAGATCCATGGCGAGGCCGCCCTCGCTGACGTTCACGGTGCGCCCCTCGACGAGCGAGCCGTCGCTCTCGACGCGCACCCTGAGCTCCGCGTCGACGCGCTCGTGGCGCCGCCGCTCGGCGCCCGCCCCCGCACCCTCCGGCCGGCCTGCCTGCTGAGTGCCTCCCACGGCTCCTCCGACGACGAACGCCACGCCGGCCCGCCGCGGCGGACCTGAGGTGGCGCAGGTTACGCGGCCCGCCTGGGGATATCAAAATCCCTACTGTCGAGTATCAGTGTGACGGGCCCGTCGTTCACGAGTGACACGGCCATCATCGCCCCGAACCGGCCGCGGGCCACCGCCACTCCCTCCGCGGCGACGTGGTCGGCGTACGCGTCGACGAGGGGGGCGGCGCGCTCCGGCGGGGCGGCCGCCGACCACGACGGGCGGTTGCCGCGGCGCACGTCGCCGTGGAGCGTGAACTGGCTGACGCACAGGAGCTCCCCGCCGGTGTCGAGAAGCGACCGCTCGAAGCCGCGCTCCTCGTCGCCGAACAGGCGCAGCCGCACGGTCTTGCGGGCGAGGCGCTCCGCGGCGGCCGCGTCGTCGCCGTCGGCGACCCCGACGAGGGCGAGCAGGCCGGGCCCGATGCGCGCGATCTCGTCGCCGTCCACGGCGACCGCCGCCCATGCGACCCGCTGCAGCACCACCCTCACGGACCGGGACCCTACCCGCGCGCGCCGCGCCGCCGCGGGGCCCACGGCGGCACTAACCTGTGGCCCCGTGGACGCCGTGACCGCCATCGACCGCGTGCAGTCAGTTCTCGACGAGACGGGGCTGGAGTGCCGCCGCCACGGCCCCCGCGCGTGGATGGTGGCGGTGCCCCTCACGCGGCGCGGCCCGCTGGGCGTCGCGGTGAGCGCGGGCGAGCGCACCCTGGACCTCCGGACGTTCGTGATGCGCGGTCCCGACCGGGCCCACGAGGACGTGTACCGGCGGCTCCTGCGGAAGAACCTCGGGCTGAGCGTGTGGCGGTTCGCCCTCGACGACGCCGGCGACGTGTTCGCGGTCGCGGACGTGCCGCTCGAAGGGCTCGACGCCGACGGCCTCGACGGGGTGCTGGGCCTGCTCGCCACCACCGTCGACGGGATCTACGAGGCGATCCTCCGCACCGGCTTCGACGTGCCGGACGGCACGGTGCTCACCGCGCCGCCCCCGGCGTCGGGGGGCGGGCACTAGACCAGCGTGCTCCCGAGGCAGCGGGCGAGCTTGTAGTGCAGGGCGGCGCGGCGGGCGTCGCCGAGCCGGTCGAGGGAGCGGGCCAGGCCGAAGTGCGCGTAGTGGTCGGTGGGGGCGATCCGCACCACGGCCTCGAACTCCACGGCGGCGCGGCCGTAGGCGCGGGACGACAGGTAGGCGCGGCCGAGGGCCTCCCGGATCGACGCCTTGTCGGGCTCCAGGCGCTTCGCCCGCTCCAGGGCGACCGCCGCCTGCCGGTACTCCCTCGCGTCGAGGAGCTCGGTGCCGCGGCAGAAGGCCTCGTATGCCTCGTAGCCGTCGCGGTGGTCGTCGCGAGCGGTCATCGGTCCAAGGATACCGGCGGTCGCCGCGCCCCCCGGGACGGCCGGGGACGCCGCCGGGCGCCGATGCCGAGGGCGGCGGCCGCCCGCCGGCGGCGGGGCGCCCCGCGGCGCGCCTCCCGGCGCAGCCGC
>JBFLWO010000241.1:0-4361 GCA_040757755.1 Actinomycetota bacterium | reverse complement strand
GGGCGCGCCGGCGGGTGGCCCGCTGCGCGTCGCCGCCTGACGTGGATCACGGCACGAGGCCCGGCGGCGTCCTCTGCCATGCGACCGCTGCGGCACGCCCCACGGACCCGACGCAGCGCGTAGTACTGTCGGAGGCCCGCCCCGCGGGCCGGGGCGCGGGCATCGACATGAGCTCACCCGGTGACACCCTCGCCGCCATCGACGTCGGCACGAACACGACGCGGCTCCTCGTCGCCCGCGTCGACGGCGGCGCGATGACGCCGCTCGCGCGCGGCTCCTCGATGACTGCGCTCGGCGCCGGGCTCGAGCGCGACGGCGCCATCCCGCCGGACGCCCTCGACCTCGTCGCCCAGGTCACGGCGGCGATGGCGGCCGAGGCACGCGACCTCGGCGCGGCGCGCCTCGCCGTCGCATGCACCGCGGTCGCGCGTGACGCGACGAACCGCGACGAGCTCCTCGCACGGCTCGAGGAGGCCACCGGCGTCCCGCCGCGCGTCGTGAGCGGCGACGAGGAGGCCGAGCTCACCTTCCGCGGCCTCGTGGCCGCCGGCGCCCCCGACCCGCTCCTGGCCTGCGACCTGGGCGGCGGCAGCCTGGAGATCATGGCGGGGGCCGGCGGCCGGCTCGCCTGGTCCACGTCGCTTCCCGTCGGCACGCGCCGCATCACGGACCGGTTCCGGCTGTCCGACCCGCCGCCCCTCGACGTCGCCGACGCGATGGTGGCGGCGGCGGCCGCGCAGGTGGAGCCCGTGGCGCGCGACGTCACGGCACGGGGCGGCGTGGCGGCGGGGGGTTCCGCGGTGGCCCTCGCGGCCCTCGCGGGCACCCACCGGCTCGACCGCGCCGCGCTCCTCGGGGCGATCGAGCGGATCGCGGGCGCCCCCGCGGCGCGCGTCGCCGACGATACGGGCCTGTCCCCCGAGCGGGTGCGACTGTCGTTCGCCGGGGCCGCGGTGCTGGAGGCGGTGCGGCGGTCGTTCGGCCTGGACGAGCTCGTCGTGAGCGAGGCGGGGCTGCGCGAGGGGCTCCTGCTCGAGATGGCGGCGGGCCGGTGACGGGCGCCGCTACCCACCCGTACCTCGCCCACTGGGGGCTCGAGGAGCCGCCGTTCCTCCTCGCCCCCGACCCCCGGTTCGCGTTCGAGCGCGGCGACCACCGCGAGGGGCTCGCCCGGCTGCTGTTCGGCCTCACCCAGCTGGAGGGGCTCGTCGTGATCACCGGCGAGGTGGGGTGCGGCAAGACGACTCTCGTCCAGGCGCTCGAGCGGGCGCTTCGCGGCGACGGCTTCCGGGTGGTGTCGGTGGCGAACCCGGCGCGCACGGCGGCGGGGGTGCTTCGCGGCCTGGTGGAGGCGGCGGGCGCGGGAACGCCACGGGGCCCGGCCAGCCGGCTCGCGACGCTGCTTCGCGAGCGGGTGCGTGAGGACGGGGCGCAGGGCCGGCGCACCGTGCTCGTGGTCGACGAGGCGCAGCGCCTCGACACGCGGGCGCTCGACGAGGTGCGGCTCCTGACGAACCCGGGCGACGGGCCCGCCGCCCCGGTGGTGCTCCTGGGGCAGCCGGAGCTGTCCCCGCAGGTGCAGTCCCTCCCCCAGCTCGCCCAGCGCGTCGTCGTGCGCTACCACCTGGGGCCGATGGGCGTCGACGAGACGGCCGCGTACCTTGCGCACCGCGTGCGGGCGGCGGGGGCGCAGCGCACCGTGTTCTCCGAGCGGGCCGCCCGGGTGGTGCACGCCGAGAGCGGGGGCGTGCCCCGCCTCGTGAACCTGATCGCCGCGAACGCCCTGTTCGTCGGGTTCGCGCGGGGGGAGGCCGTGATCAGCGCCGACACGGTGCTGGACGTGGCCGAGGACCGCCGCGACGCCGCGTCCCCCGACGGGGACGGTGCGGCGTGAGCACCCGGCGCGTCACGTACCAGGCGATGCTCGACGCCGCGGAGCCGCCGGCGCCCGTGTTCGCCGCGCTCGAGGCGGGCGAGGTCGCGACGCGCCGGCGCGACGCGTCCCGGAAGGTGACGGTGCAGCTGTCGAAGGCGCAGGCGGTGTGGCTGCGGTCGGTGGCCGACTCCGCCGGGAAGGGCGTCGACGTCGACGCGGTGGTGCGGGCGTTGGTGGACGTGGGTCAAGCCCTGGACGTCGACTGGTCGTCCGTGTCGGGGGCGGGGCAGCTTCGCCGGGCGGTGCGTGAGGCGGTGCGGGTGCGGCGTGCCCCCTCTGCCGGGTCCCCCTGATGGCGCGCGCATGGGATGTGCACGGGCTGCGGCGGGACGCGCGGTTCCGTGACGCGGCGGGCCGGGTGATCCTGACCCGGTGGCGGGAGATGATGAGCTTCCGGGACGGCACGCTGCGCGGGGAGGACATCGAGGAGCTCCACGCGATGCGCGTGTCGAGCCGGCGGCTGCGGGCCGCGATGGACGCGTTCGCGCCGGCGTTCCCGCCGAAGTCGTTCCGCCGTCACCTGCGGGTGGTGAAGGAGGTGACCGACACGCTGGGGGACGCCCGGGACCTGGACGTGTCGATCGAGGGGCTGGAGCGGCTTCTGCCGCAGATGACGCCGGATGAGCGCCCCGGCATCGAGGGCCTCATCGAGCGGTACCGGGAGGAGCGCCGCGCCGAGGACGCCCACATCCACGCGCTGTTCGCGCGGTTGGAGGAGGAGGGGTTCGCGGCGGCGTTCGAACGGTGGATCCGGTCGCACACGGGCGTGGACGTGGCGCGTCTCGCGCCGTCCCCGCCGGAGGGGGACTGATGGCGAAGCCCCGTCCCGTGCGAGGGGTGAAGCCGGGGGCGCGGCTCGCGCCGAACGCGCGGCGGATCCTGGCGGTGCGCATCGACGAGGTGTTCGAGCACGACCGCGCCGTGCGTGACCCGGCGCACGTGACGGAGCTGCACGACACCCGAATCTGCTTCAAGCGGCTGCGTTACCTCCTGGAGATCTTCGGCATCGCGTTCCGGGCGGACCTCGAGCCGTTCCTGGAGGAGGTGAAGGCGATGCAGGATCTGCTGGGGGACATCCACGATCGGGATGTGCAGGTGCCGATGCTGGAGGAGCACCTGCGGTGGCTGGAGGACCGTGAGGCGGACGCGATGCAGGCGGTGGTGGCGGGTGCGGCGGCGCGTCGCCGCCGGGCGGGGCCGCCGGTGGACGAGGAGGCGGCGTTCCGGCGTTTCCGGGCCCGCCTGGACGGGGCCCGGCGGGGGGATGAGCGCCCGGGGGTGCTGGCGTTGATCGCCCGGCGGCGGCGGGAGCGGGACGAGCTGTACGCCCGGTTCCTGGTGGAGTGGGAGGGTTTGCACGAGTCGCGGTTCCGGGAGCGGCTGGAGGCGGCGGTGGGGATTCGCCGGTGAGCGGGCCGGCGGGCCGGTGGGCGCCTGGCGCGTCCGGCCGCGCCGGGCGGTGGATGCGGGGGTGCGGTGCGGGGCGGGGCGTGGGCGCCGTCCGTACCCTGCGGGCGGCATGAGGCGTCTCGCGGCGATCGGGGATATTCACGGGAACCTGCCGGCGTTGCGCGCCGTGTTGGAGGCGGTGCGGCGCGCGGGTTTGCGTCACGGGGTGTGCACGGGTGACCTGGTGATGCGTGGGACGGACCCGGAGCGGTGCGTGCGGATGCTTCGGGACCTTGGGTGGCCGTGCGTGAAGGGGAACACCGACGCGAAGGTGTGTGACAGCCCGCCGCGTCCCGCGGACCATCCGGCGTCGCTGCGGAAGGGGTCCCGGTCGTGGACGGTGCGGCGGTTGTCGAAGGACAGCATGCGGTTCCTGGATGGCCTGCCGCGTCACGCCGCCGTGTCGATGGGGGGGCATCGGGTGGTGGTGGTGCATGGGGATTCCCGGGGTGGTGATGAGCCGATCGACGAGCAGACCTCGGATGCGGACCTCACGGCGCTCGCGGGGCGGCTGCGGGCGGATTGCATCGTCACGGGTCATACGCATCGCCCGTCGATCCGCCGGGTGGGGTCTCTTCTGGTGGTGAACCCGGGGAGCGTGGGGGAGGCGGTGGAGGGGGAGCGCCGCCCGTCGTGGGCGTGGTTGGAGGTGGCGGGCGGGCGTCTCGTCGCCCACCTGGAGCGTGTGGACGAGCCCCTCGCCCTGGTGCGTGACCGTTCCGTGAACCACCCGTAGCTTTTCCCGGCTCGAACGCCCGCGTCGCGATTCCACTCGGGCCGCCGGTCAGCGGCGTTCGCGTCGGATCGCGCGTGGCGCCGCGGCATTGCGCAGAGGTTCCTACCGTCCGGTGACGGCGCGTATTGCTTCATCGCGTCGCGCGCCCTCGATGACCCACCCGGGCCCCACCCGCGCTCCTGACCTCAGGACGGAAGCGGTCGCGAGGAGGCGACCGCCCCCCCAGGCGGTGGGGCTCTG
>JBFLWO010000240.1:0-4374 GCA_040757755.1 Actinomycetota bacterium | reverse complement strand
GCGCCCCGCCCCGCCGGGTCACACGATCTCGACCGGCTCCTCCCGGATCTCCTCGCCCTGCGGCGCGGACCGGTCGATGTGGAACGCCCGGATCTCGGGGTCGTCCCGCCGGGCGATCGACACGATCAGGTACAGCGTCTGCGGGTAGAAGGCGAGCTCCACGTCGGTGCGGGACGGGTACGCCGCGGACCGCGTGTGCGAGTGGTAGATCGCGAGGAGGTCCGCTCCGGAGTCGTCGATCTCGTCCATGATCCGGAGCTGCTCCTTCGGCTCCATCACGTACATGAACGGGCTCGACTCGGTGTTCCCCGCCGGGTGAACGTCGACGGCGCGGCCGTCCCGGCCCGACAGCATCCCGCAGCACTCGTTCGGCAGCTCCGCGATCGCCTGGGCGACGATGCGGTCCGCCAGCTCCCTCGGCAGGATCATCCCCGCGGAGCTACCAGAAGACGCCGCGGTCGAGGGTGTCCTCGACGGCGTCGATGTCCCCCGTCCAGATCCCGGCCGACAGGTACTTCCACCCGCCGTCCGCGATCACCCCGACGATCGTGCCGCGCTCCATCTGCTTCGCCAGCCGCACGCACGTGTGGACCACCGCGCCCGACGACACGCCCGCGAAGATGCCCTCCTCCGTCGCGAGCCGCCGCGTCATGAGCAGCGCGTCGTGGTTCGCGACCAGGAGCTTGCGGTCCAGGCGGGTGACGTCGAGGATCGGCGGCACGAACCCGTCGTCCAGGCTGCGCAGCCCGCTGACCGGGTCCCCCTGCAGCGGCTCGCACGCCACGACCCGGATGTCCGGGCGGTGCTCCTTCAACCGCTGCGCCGACCCCATCAGGGTGCCGCCGGTGCCGAGGCCCGCGACGAACACGTCCACCTCCGGGCAGTCCCGCACGATCTCCTCGGCGGTGCCCTCGTAGTGGGCGCGCGGGTTCGCCGGGTTGCCGTACTGGAACGGCATGAAAAGGCCGTTCTCGCGCGACAGGCGAAGCGACATCTCGACGGCCCCGTTGGAGCCGGTCTCGCCGGGCGACTCCACGATCTCGGCGCCGTACAGCCGCAGCAGCTGGCGGCGCTCCTCCGTGACGTTCTCCGGCATCACGGCGACCAGCTTGTACCCGCGGACCCGGCAGATCATCGCGAGGGAGATCCCCGTGTTGCCGGACGTCGGCTCCATGATCGTGTCGCCCGGCCGCACCTTGCCGCGGCGCTCCGCGTCCTCGATCAGCGCAAGGGCGGTGCGGTCCTTGATGCTGCCCGTCGGGTTGTGGCTCTCGAGCTTCGCGAGGATCCGCACCTCGGGCTTCGGCGTGAGCTTCGCCAGCTCGACAAGGGGGGTGTTCCCGATCGTCGCGACGACATCGGGGAGGACGTGGACGGGCGGGGGCGCCAGGTCCACCGTCAGGGTCACCCGATGGTCCCGCCGCCGGCCATCGCCGGCAGGATCAGGAGGGTGTCGTCGTCGCCGAGCGGGGTCTCGAGCCAGCCGAGGAGCCGCACGTCCTCGTCGTTCACGTAGATGTTGACGAAGCGGTGGAGCTCCCCCTCGCTGGTCTGAAGCTGCGCCTGAACCGCGGGATGGGCGGCGTACAGGGCGTCCAGCGCCTCGGCCACGGTGCCGCCGTCGACCCGCACCTCGCGCAGGCCCCCGGTGGCCGCCCGCAGCACCGGCGGGATCCGCACCACCGTCACGCGCCCGCCCCCGCGGCCGCCGGCTGCTCGCGGTGCACGCCGGCGCACCACGCGTCGTAGTCCTTGAACTCCAGGGTCGCCCCCGGCGAGCAGGCGGGGCAGTTGGGGTCGCGGCGGACCTTGAGCTCGGTGAACGTCATCCCCAGGGCGTCGTAGAGGAGCAGCCGGCCGGACAGCGTGTCGCCGATGCCGAGCAGCACCTTGATGGCCTCGTTCGCCTGGATATTGCCCATGACGCCGCACAGGACGCCCAGCACGCCGGCCTCGCCGCACGACGGCGCCATCTCCGGCGGCGGCGGCTCCGGGAACAGGCAGCGGTAGCACGGCCCCTCGTACGGGAGGAACACGGAGGCGTGCCCCTCGAACCGCAGGATGCTGGCGTGCACCAGCGGCGTCTTCGTCATGAGCGACGCGTCGGCCAGCAGGTAGCGGGTGGGGAAGTTGTCGGCGCCGTCGACGATCACGTCGTAGCCGGAGATCAGGTCGAGCACGTTGTCGCGGTTCACGCGGGTGGCGTGGACGTTGACCGTCACCTCGGGGTTCAGCGCGTTGATCGCGGCCTTCGCCGACTCGCCCTTCAGCATCCCGAGCCGGTCGGTGGTGTGGATGATCTGGCGCTGCAGGTTGCTCTCGTCGACCACGTCGTCGTCGACCAGGCCGATCGTGCCGACGCCGGCCGCGGCCAGGTAGTAGGCCGCCGGGGAGCCGAGCCCGCCGGCGCCGATGAGGAGCACCTTGCTGTCGAGCAGCTTGAGCTGCCCCTCCTCGCCGACCTCGGGGATGAGGACGTGGCGGCTGTAGCGCATGCGCTGGTGGGTGGTGAGCGTGCGCGGCACCGCGATCTGCTGGCCGCTCTGCTTCCAGCGGGTGAAGCCGCCCGCCAGGCTGCTCACGTTCGTGAAGCCCATCTCGGTGAGCGTGCGGCCGGCGAGGAGCGAGCGCACGCCGCCCGCGCAGGCCAGCACGATCTCGCGGTCCGGGGAGGCGACGCCGGCGATGCGGCTCTCGAGGAAGCCGCGCGGCACGTGCACCGCGCCGGGGATGTGCCCCTCGTCCCACTCCTGCTGCTCGCGGACGTCGACCAGGAGCGGGGCGTCCTCGCCCCGGAGCCTTTGCGCGAGCTCCGGAACCTGGATCTCCGGGACCCGCTCGCGCGCCTCCGCGAGGAGGTCCTGGTAGGTGCGTCCCATCCTCTGCTCTCCCCCTGCTCGTCCGACCAACCGAAAAAACCACGGGGATTCTACCATTTATCGGCCGGGGCCCGGCGCGTAGGGTAGGAGGCGGGACCTTAGCGGGTGGAAGGGACCCCAGGATGCCCGGGCCTCCCCTGAAGAAGAGCGACTTCGCGAACGTCGACGCGCGCGTCCGCTGCGTCACCCCCGACTGCTGGGGCGACCTCCTGCTCCTCCCCACCGGCCGGGTCGACGACGACGGCATCCCCACCTTCCGCCCGTACACCATGTGCCCCCTCTGCCACAGGGACTTCGACCTCGAGGACGACATGTCCGACCGCGACCTCTACCTGCGCATCGCATGGCTGCGCGCCAACCCGGGCGAAGGGCTCGCCCGGTGAGCGGCACCACCGGCGCCGTCGCGCCGCCGCGCCTCGGCGAGCGCATCCTCGACTCCCTGCGCCACATCGCCGGCGTGGTCGCCGGCGGCGTCCTCGGCGCGCTCCTGTGGCTCATCGTGATGCAGCAGGGCCCGGAGCACGAGCTCACCGACCACGACTTCAACCAGATCATGGGGCAGGTGTTCGTCGACCGCAGCGCCGACGTCGCCAAGGCGGGCCTGTGGGGCACGTTCGCGTTCGGGATCCTCATCGCGTGCCTCTACCCGCCCGTGTTCCACCGCATGGAGCGGCACCGCGGGCCGGTGGTCGCCGCCGCCGCGTTCGCCGTCGTGCCGTTCCTCCTCTGGGGGATCGCGTTCTCCCCCGTCGTGACCGCGTTCGTCGACGTCCCCACCGGGGAGGCGCCGCGCCACATCCCCGGCGGGCCGTTCGGGTCGGAGGGCGGTGCGGCCGCCGTCATCCTCGGCCTCGTCGCCAGCGCGGTCTACGCGACGATGGCGTCGCGCGCCTACAGCCTCATGAGCCGCCGCGACTGGTGGGAGCGCCGGTACCGCCGCAGCGGCATCGCGCAGGAGACGATCGTGGAGATCGTCGGGGACCCGTCACTCGAACTCGCCGAACAGGTGCCCGAAGAGCGCGGCGAAACCCCCGGGCGTTAGGCCGATCCGCTCCGGCGGGCACGCCGCGTCGACCTCCTCGAGGCTCGTGAACTCGTCGTCCTCGCCGACCCACGCCTCGAACGCGTCGACGTCCGCCCCCTCGGGGCCGAACGCGCGAAGCTGGGCGTGCAGGTCCGCGCCGCGGATGGGTCGGTGACCGGACATGGCCACCGCCCAGGTTAGGGCCCTCCCGGTCCCCGCGGACCGCCCCGGGCTGCTGCTTCTCGGCAGCGGGCACTTCGTGATCGACATGACGGTGGGCGCGATCCCCGCGTTCATCCCGGTGTTCAGCGAGCTCTTCGCCCTGTCCGACACCGAGGCCGCGATGATCCTCGGCGCGTCGGTCCTGTCGTCGTCCGCGATCCAGCCGCTGTTCGGGTTGCTCGCGGACCGGCGCGCCTCCACCTGGTTCCTGTGGGGCGGCGTGCTGGTCGCCGCCGCCGGCCTCGCCGC
>JBFLWO010000239.1:0-4385 GCA_040757755.1 Actinomycetota bacterium | reverse complement strand
GGCCGAGACTCTCCGCCCGCCCCGCGGGCGCGTCAAGGCGATCGCTCCCGCCGCCCGGCATCGGTAGTCGACCGCGCGGCGCGTCGGCGACGGCCCCGATGCGGGCCGGCGACCGGGACGGCAGCGTCACGTGAGGAATGGGAACCGCGCCCACACCCGGGGAGGCGCTGCGCCGCGCTCTGGAGAGCGCGATCCTCGCGCCCTCGAGTCACAACACCCAGCCGTGGCGGTTCGCGCTCGACGGGGACCGGGTCGAGCTCCGCGCCGACCGCTCCCGCCGGCTTCCCGTCGTGGATCCGGAGGGCCGCGAGCTCGTGATCAGCTGCGGCGCCGCCCTCCTCACCCTGCGCGTCGCCCTCCGCAGCCTCGGCTGGGCCGGGGTGGTCGACGTGCTGCCCGGCGACGGCGACGCCGACCTCCTCGCGCGTGTCGGCGCGGGTGGCCGGCGGCCCCCGACGGGCGAGGACGAGGCGCTCGCCGCGGCGGTCGCGGAGCGCCGGACGAACCGTGCGCCGTTCGAGGAGCGCCCCCTGCCGCCACCGCTCGTCGAGGCGCTCGCCGCCGCCGCCCGGGACGAGGGGGCGGTGCTCGCGCTCCCCGCCGGCGCAGGCCGGGAGAGGCTGGTGGAGCTCGTCGCCCGGGGTGACCGGATCCAGTTCGCCGACCGGCGCTTCCGGCGGGAGCTCGCCGCGTGGACGCGGTCCAACGCGAGCCCGGCGCGCGACGGGATCCGCGGGGACGCGCTGGGCATCCGGAACCTCGCCTCCCACGCCCTCCCCCTCGTGATCCGCGCCGTCGACGCCGGCGCGCGCCAGGCGAGACGCGACGCGCGGCTCGCGCAGGGCTCCGGCGCCCTCGCGGTGGTGTGCACCGCCGACGACACCCCCGCCGCGTGGCTCGCCGCGGGGCAGGCGCTGGGACGGATCCTCCTCGTCGCGACACGCGCGGGCGTCGCGGCCTCCTTCCTGAACCAGCCGGTCGAGGTTCCCGAGCTGCGCCCGCACATCGCGCGCGCCGTGGCGCGCCCCGATCTCACACCCCAGATCCTGCTGCGGCTCGGCCGTCCCACCAGGTCGTTCCCCGCCCAGACGCGCCGGCCGGTGGACGAGGTCCTCGATCCGTCCGGCTGATCGCCGCCGCAGCGGGGAAACGCCCGCAGACGAGCGCCTTCCCGCCGGCCGGGCGCCCGGTCCGCCGGGCGGCGCGGCGGATAGTCTTCGCGCCGTGTCCTCGCCGCGCGTCTTCGGGATCGTGCTCGCCGGGGGGGAGGGCAAGCGCCTCTGGCCCCTCACCGAGGACCGCGCGAAGCCGGCGGTGCCCTTCGGCGGCAACTACCGCCTGGTGGACTTCGCCCTGTCCAACCTGGTGAACGCCGGTTACCTGCGCATCGCCGTGCTCACCCAGTACAAGAGCCACAGCCTGGACCGGCACGTCGCCACCACCTGGCGCCTGTCGCCGCTGCTCGGCAACTACGTCGCCCCCGTCCCCGCCCAGATGCGCCGCGGCCCACGCTGGTTCGCCGGCTCCGCCGACGCCATCTACCAGAACCTGAACCTGATCTCGGACGAGCGCCCCCATCACATCCTGGTGTTCGGCGCCGATCACATCTACCGCATGGACCCGCGGCAGATGGTGGAGCAGCACATCGCCTCCGGGGCGGCGGTCACCGTCGCCGGCATCCGCGTGCCGATCGCGCAGGCCGGCGAGTTCGGGGTGATCGAGCCCACGCCGGGGCGCCACCGCATCGCCGCGTTCCGGGAGAAGCCCGCCGACCCCGTCGGACTCGCCGACGCCCCGGACCAGGTGTTCGCCTCCATGGGGAACTACGTGTTCGACGCCGAGGCGCTCGTCGACGCCGTCACGGAGGACGCCCGGGACGAGGACTCCCGCCACGACCTCGGCGGCAACATCATCCCCATGCTCGTCGGGCGCGGCGAGGCCGACGTGTACGACTTCGCCGACAACCGCGTGGCCGGCCAGTCCGACCGGGAGCGCGGCTACTGGCGTGACGTCGGCACCATCGACGCCTACTACGAGGCGAGCATGGACCTGGTGTCGCCGCGGCCGACGTTCGACCTGTTCAACCTGGAGTGGCCGATCCTCACCTCCCACGAGCCGTGGCCCCCCGCGAAGTTCGAGCTGGAGGAGGACGGGTGCACCGGCCGCGCCGTCGACTCCATGGTCGGCGCCGGGGTCGTCGTCTCCGGCGGAACGGTGCGGCGCTCCATCCTCTCCCCCGGCGTCCGCGTCGAGGCCGGGGCCCTCGTGGAGGGCTCCGTCGTGATGCACGGGGCCCGCATCGGCCGCGGCGCCGTCGTGCGCAACGCCATCGTCGACAAGAACGTCGTGGTCGCCGACGGCGCGCAGGTCGGCGTGGACGCGGAGGCGGACCGGGCGCGGTACCTCGTCTCGCCCGGAGGCGTGACGGTCATCGGCAAGGGCGTACGGGTCGAGGCCGAGGCCTGATGCGGGTCGCCGTGCTGACCCGGGAGTACCCGCCGGACGTGTACGGCGGGGCCGGGGTCCACGTCGACTACCTCACCCGCGAGCTCGCGTCCCTCGCCGACGTCACGGTGCACTGCTGGGGCGCCGACCGCCCCGCCGGCGCGCACCCGGCGGTGCGGGCGCACCGCCCGTGGGACGCCCTCGCCGGCGCCGCGCCCCACGCCGCCGCGCTGCAGGCCGTCTCCGTCGACCTCGCGATGGCGGCCGGCGTCGACGGCGCCGACGTGGTGCACAGCCACACCTGGTACGCGAACCTGGGCGGGCACCTCGCGGCGTTGATCCACGACGTCCCGCACGTCGCCACCGTCCACAGCCTGGAGCCGCTGCGCCCGTGGAAGGCCCGGCAGCTCGCCGGCGGGTACGCCGTGTCGTGCTTCTGCGAGCGGACCGCCCTGGAGGCGGCCGACGCGGTCATCGCCGTGTCGCACGGCCACCGGGACGACATCCTGCGCTGCTACCCGGCGATCGACCCGGAGCGGGTCACGGTCATCCTCAACGGGATCGACACGCACGAGTACCGGCCGGACCCCGCCACCGACGCGCTGGAGCGCCACGGCATCGACCCCGCCCGCCCGGTCGTGGCGTTCGTCGGGCGGATCACCCACCAGAAGGGCCTCACCCACCTGCTCGACGCGGCCCCCGCGATCGACCCCGCCGCCCAACTCGTGCTGTGCGCCGGCGCCCCCGACACCCCCGAGATCGCCGCGGAGATCTCGGCGAAGGTCGCCGACGTGCGCGCCCGCCGCGGCAACGTCGTGTGGATCGAGGAGATGCTCGCGCGGCGCGACGTCATCCAGGTGCTGAGCCACGCCGACGTGTTCGTGTGCCCCTCCGTCTACGAGCCCCTCGGGATCGTGAACCTGGAGGCGATGGCCTGCGGGACGGCCGTCGTCGCGAGCGCCGTCGGCGGCATCCCGGAGGTCGTGGTCGACGGCGAGACCGGGACCCTCGTCCCTTTCGAGGCGGCCCCGGACGGCGAGGGCACCCCCGTCGACCCCGCGGGGTTCGCGGCCGGGCTCGCCGACGCGGTGAACGCCCTCCTCGCCGACCCGGGGCGGGCCACCGCGTTCGGCGCCGCGGGGCGGCGGCGGGCGGTGGAGCGGTTCGGATGGCGCGCCATCGCGGAGGAGACGCACGCCCTGTACGGGCGCCTCCTGGCATGAGTGCCGCCACGCGACAACGGGGCGCGGAAGGGACGCCTGGGCGCGGCGCGAAGGTCAACGGGGACGTCCGCCCCGCAGCGCGGGACGTCGCCTTGTATTCGTCGGGTACGATCGGAGGGCCTTGAGCAGCGACGCAACGACCGCCACCGTCCCCGTGCTCCTGCCGGAGCTGGGCGAATCGGTCACCGAGGGCGCCATCGTCGAGTGGCGTAAGGGCGTGGGCGACCCGGTCGAGGCCGGTGAGACCCTCGTGGACGTCACGACCGACAAGGTCGACGTGGAGATCCCCTCCCCGGCGTCCGGCGTGCTGGCGCGCATCGTCGCCGAGCCGGGCGCCACCGTCGAGGTCGGCGCGCTCCTCGCGGAGCTCGCCGTGGGCGACGGCGCCGCCCCGGCGCCCGCCGCCCCCGCCGCCCCGGCCGCGGCCGCGGCCGACGCCAAGGCGGTCGAGGAGGAGCGCACCGTCGAGATCGTGCTGCCCCCGATGGAGAGCGTGACGGAGGGCACGGTCATCGCCTGGCGCAAGGCCGAGGGCGACCCCGTCGCCCAGGACGAGGTCGTCGTCGAGGTCACCACCGACAAGGTCGACATCGAGGTGCCCGCCCCCGCCGGGGGACGCATGGGCCGCATCCTCGTCCCCGACGGCGAGACGTTCCCGATCACCCAGCCCCTCGGCGAGATCGTCGCGGGCGCCGCCCCCGCCGCCCCGGGCGCCAC
>JBFLWO010000238.1:0-4399 GCA_040757755.1 Actinomycetota bacterium | reverse complement strand
GGGCCGCCGCAGACCCCGCCCTGGGCACCTCATCGAGGGGACGTAAAGGGAAATTCGGGGGCGGCCGATAACCCAGGTGCCTCCCCCTCTGCCCGCCGGCGGTTCCCGTGCGGTCGAGGGTGCCCGGTCATGAACGGATTCAGGGGGACGCGCAGTGAGGCGACGTCGGCAGGCCGGCTTCTCGTACATCGAGGTGCTGGTCGGGATCATCGTCCTCGGCATCGTCGCCGCGGGCATCGCGGAGGGGCTCGCCCAGTCCAGCCTCCTCATCGGGAAGAGCAAGGCCGACACGATCGCCCACAACATCGCGGCCGCCGAGCTCGACCAGGCGCACCGCATGGCGTACGACGACCTCGGCGTCGTCGGCGGCAACCCCCCCGGGCTCATCCCCGCGAGCCGCACCGCGACCCAGAGCGGCCAGACGTTCACGATCGCGACCAACGTCGCCTACGTCGACGACCAGGCGCTGGGCCAGCCGAAGAACTACGTGAACTACAAGAAAGTGTCGGTGACCGTGACGCCGGCGACCGGCACGACGGCGCCCGTCACCCAGTCGACGCTCGTCGCGCCGCCGTCGATCGGCGCGATCGCCGGGAAGGCCACCGCGGTCGTCACCGTCATCGACTCGTCCACCGCGGAGCCCCTCGCGGGGGTTCAGGTCACCGTCGACCAGAGCACCTCGCCGGCGCGCACCGCCACCACCGACGCGAACGGGCAGGTCGTGTTCGCCGGCCTCGAGCCCAGCGCGATCCCGCCCACCGACCCCCGCTACCAGTACCGGCTCACCGCGGCACGCACCGGCTACGTCACGCACGCGAGCACCTCCCCGGACGTGATGCAGCAGCACCTCGCCGCGAAGCAGACGTGGAACGCGACGATCAAGATGTTCAAGCCGGCGACCGTCACGGTCCGCCTGCGCGACAAGGCGACCGGCGCCTGGGTGACGGAGGCGGCCACCGCGACCCTCGAGACGGCCGCCCCGGTCCGCGTCGAGTCGATCTTCGGCACCACCGGCCAGTTCTCGTTCACGCAGATCGCCGGGGTGCCGATCGAGCCCGGCCAGTACACCGTGAAGGTGCAGCCGGACTGCTACACGCCGGTGACCCTCCCGGCGGCGGCGATGCCCGCCGGCTACCCGTCCACCACCACCCACGTCGTCGACGTGGACCTCGACGGGCTCCCGCACGGGTACCTCGACGTGCGGATCGTCGACGACGTCAACGGCAGCGTCATCCCCGGGGCGCGCGTGCAGGTGCTGGGCGGCGACAAGGGGATCCAGCCGGTGATCCGGGCGGTCGACGCGAACGGCTGGGTCCACTACTGCCTGGAGCCCACGAACTCGATCAAGTACGTCGTCGCCGGCGCCGCGTCCGGCTACGCCACCGCGAGCGTCCTCGTGCAGGTCGCGGCGAACGCCACCACCAGCATGGAGGTGCGCCTGCGCCGGGTGGTGAACAGCTGCGGCATCCGGCTCGACGCCCGCACCCCGAACAAGCTGGTGCGGCTGCGCGGCACCGGGTCCACCGTCTACGACCAGTACCAGCCGACGAGCTCCGCCCCCGGCGCCGGCTTCGGCACCGCGTTCTTCCCGAGCCTGCTGCCCGGCACCTACCTTGCGTACGTGGAGAACGGCTTCGTCGCCGGGGACATCAACTGGAGCCCCAGCGCCGGCAAGGCGGTGAGCTGCATCGCCGGCAACCCCGACCGCGCCTACCGGGTCCCGTGATGGGCGGCGGCCTGCCGGCGCGGCGCCCGTCCCGGGCGGCCCGCGGCGGCTTCACCCTGGTGGAGCTCCTCATGGGGATGGGGATCTCCCTCGCGTTCGCCGCCGGCCTGTACGCGTTCTTCTTCGCGGGTCTGGACGCCGCGAACACCGACGCGAGCCAGGCGCAGGCGCAGACCGGGCTGCGCCAGACGGTCGAGCTCTTCACCCGCGACGTGCGCCAGGCGGTGAGCCCGGACGACGGCATCAACGGCGGGATCCAGTCGCTCACCGCCACGAGCGCCGTCGTGTACGTCGACCCGAACCGGGACCCGACCGCGACGGTGCCGCGCCCCCTGCGGGTCCGCTACCAGCTCGTCGGCACCCAGCTTCTGCGCGACGTCGCCCGGCCGGTCGGCGCGGCGCCGCCGTACTCCTACACCGCCTACAGCACCCCCGTGGTGATGGCGGAGCCGGTCCGCAACGCGGCGACCCCGGTGTTCCAGGCGTTCACCGAGCAGGGCGTGAGCCTCGGCACCCCCGTCGCGCAGACGCGGGACATCAAGACGGTCCGCATCCGGCTCATCGTCGGCCAGCGGACCGGGAACTCGCAGACGACCACGGAGCTCAGCACGGATGTCACGCTTCGCAACACGAGCAAGTACTAGGGCCGTCCTGCGCCGCCTGCGGGCGCTGGGCCGGGAGCCGCGGCGCGGGTCGACGCTGCCGGTCGTCATGGGGCTCACCGCGATCCTCGCGGTGGTGGCCGTCACGAGCCTCACGTACGCCCAGGGGTCCACGTCGAGCGCGGCCCGCCAGGGGCGCGGCGACGTGGCGATCCAGGCGGCGGACGCGGGGGTGAACCGCTACGTCTCCCGCCTCGTCGAGGACCCCCGCTACTTCGACCACTTCGTCGACCAGGCGGAGGACCCCCGCATCGACCCGACCGGACTCGTGCACCCGCCGGGGTCGCCCTGGACCGCCGGCACCCCCTGGACCTACGCGGGGCCGACCGTGACGCAGGTTCCGCTTCAGGACGCGCGTTTCGGCCGTGCGACGTACTCGCTGCGGATCACCCCGCCCCCCGTCGGGTCCGACGTGGTCACGGTCGTGTCGAGCGCGCGCGTCGACGCCGCCGGCGACCGGCCGCAGATCCGCACCGTGCAGGCGCAGGTGCTTCCCACGTCGATCGCGGACTTCCAGATGATCTCCAACAAGGAGATCAAGTACGGCGCCACCGCGACGACCACCGGGAAGCTGTACTCGGCGGTCAGCGTCAACCACCTCGGCGTGGCCAGGGCCCCCGTGTACGGCCAGGACAAGGTGTGCTCGGAGCCCGCGACGATCCAGTGCGCCGGCCACTACTACGGCGCGGACCGCTTCCAGGCGGGCGCCTACGACGCGGCCAGCACCCCGTCGTTCAGCGACAAGTTCTCCACCCCCATCGACTTCAGCCAGTTCACGCGCGCCATCAACGACATCAAGGACGCCGCGATGCACGGCGGGGTGTACCGCAACGACCCCACCGTGAACGCCTGGATGGTGCAGTTCCGAAGCGACGGGACGGCGCGCATCTGGCGGGCCGTGAGCCCCGACATCCGCACCAGCGTCACCTCCCTGTCGTGCCCGGAGACCGTCGCCGTGCCGGGCAACGGCGCGATGTTCTTCGAGCAGCCCGTGATCGTGTCGGACGGCGGCACGGTGACCGACGCCTGCGGCTCGTCCGGCCCGCGCCCCTCCGTCGTCGACGGGCGGGTGACCCTGGCGACGCCGGGGGACCTCATCATCGGCGGCAACATCACGTACGAGACCGGCACCGACGACGTGCTCGGCCTGATCGCGACGCAGAGCATCGTTTTCGCCAAGTACACCCCCGTCGACACGACGGTGCGGGCCGCGACGCTCGCCCAGAACGGCCAGTGGATCACCGCCGCCACGTCGCGCGTGTGGGGGCACAACACCCTCACCTACATCGGGTCGCAGACCACCAACCAGGGTGGGTACGCGTCGATGTTCGCGAACCGCACCTACAACTACGACTCCGTCCTCCAGTTCCTGCGGCCGCCGTTCTACCCGATCATCGAGGGGTCCTGGTCGATCCGCTACTGGCGCGAGGTGAGCCCGCCGTCCTGACGGCCCACGCCCGGCGCCGGCAAACCGTCGCCGCGCGGCACCCGCGGACGACACCGTTACTCCCGCACGTAGCGGTGTTTCCGCGTGGGCCGCCTGGCTCGGGAATCGCTCGCGATGCGGGCGTCGTCGCGCCCTTCGGGAGGGCCCTTGCCGCCCCTGGCGGGGACGATTCGCCCCCGTCCGCCCGGCCCGCCGGGTTTCGCGTCCGGGAGCCCTGATAGCGTCGGCCGCCGAATCGCCCCGCGGCGCCGTGCCCCGGGGTCGTACGACACCGGAGGAGTCACATGACGAAGGCCGAGCTGGTCGACGCCATCGCCGACAAGGCGGGCATCTCGAAGCGGGATGCAGAGGGTGCGCTGAAGGCGCTGCTCGAGAGCATCGAGGACGCCCTGAAGCAGGGTGAGGACGTCCAGCTGACCGGATTCGGCAAGTTCTCCGTCTCGCAGCGCGCGGCGCGCGAGGGCGTGAACCCGCGGGACCCGGGTGGCGCGAAGATCACGATCGCGGCGCGGAAGGTGCCGCGGTTCACCCCCGGCGCCGCCCTGAAGGCGGCGGTCGACCGGT
>JBFLWO010000237.1:0-4416 GCA_040757755.1 Actinomycetota bacterium | reverse complement strand
CGATCGCGACGAAGTGCTCCGCGGGGTCGGCGGCGAGCGCGTCGACGCGCTCGGCCGCATCGCCCTGACCGGAGTCGGCGAGCGCCCGCCGGTAGTGGCCGAGGAGCTCCGCCACCGCCGCCTCGTCACCCTCGTCGAGCGGCATGAGGCTGACCTTCGCCGCCTTCGACAGGCGCCGGCGGACCGCCGCCTCGTCCAACCCCCACTCGGGGTTCTGGCGGACGTACACGCGGCCGCCGGTCATGCCGGAGCAGATCCACGGGCCCGGGTCGCCGAGCACCACCACCCGGCCGCCCGTCATGTACTCGAACCCGAACCCCTTGCAGTTCGCCCGCGCCGCCAGGGTGCCGAGCTTGTCGTTCAGGGGGGCGCGCGGCTCGCCGCCGATCACCATGTCCGCGCCCGACAGGCGGATCGCGGCGCGCGTGTCGGCGTCGCCCTGGATGAGGAACAGCCCCCGCTGGGCGCCGTACGCGAAGCTCTTGCCGACGTGGCCGCCGACCCATTCGCCGCGGGCGTTGCGCGCCTTCAGCACCTGGATCTCGCCGCCGAGGGAGCACTTGCCGACGCCGTCCTGGGCGCCGCCGAACACCCGCACCCGCACGCCCTTCAGGTTGAAGGCCGCGAGGCCGCTGCCGGCCGCCGCACCGTGGGTGAACGCCAGGTCGACGCGCGTGTCGTCCGTCCAGGAGCGGGTGTCGAAGATGAGGCGCTCCGCGGCGTGCCCGTCGTGCCCGTTCGGCGACACGGTGCCGTGCCCGTTGCCGTTGCCGTTGCGCGACTCGGGACCGTCGAAGCCGGTCGCCTCCCGCGCCAGGACCCCGGCGAGGTCCGTGCCGAGGTTCCGGTCGCGGGCGGACGCGGCGTCCTCCTCCACGGCGAGCACCACGCCGGCGGCGAGGCTCTCGGCGGCCACCTCCGGCGCGCGGTGCGGCGGGGGCGGCAGGAACGGCCGGAAGAACCGCTTCCCGTCCTGAGGGGCGGTGAGGACCCGCTCGCGGGTGGGGGTGAGCAGGCCGGTGAGGTCGAGCTGCTCGTGGTGGGACACCTGGACCAGGCGGTCGGCCTGGCCGACGAGCTCCTGCACGCTGCGGGCGCCCATGTCGCCCGCCAGGGCGCGCAGCGCCTCGCCCATCTCCGTGAAGTACCGCACGAGGGCGGCGACGGCGGGGTCGTAGACGCGGGGGATGAAGCGCTTCACGCCGCGGTGCGCGGCCTCCGCCTCGTCCATCTGCGTCGCGATGCCGACGTGGCAGGTGTCGAGCTGGCAGCCGCGGCAGATCGTGCAGCCGATCGCGACCATCGCGGCGGTGCCGAAGCCGATGCGGTTCGCCCCGAGGCAGATGAGCTTCACGGCGTCGGCGGCGCTGCGCAGCCCGCCGTCCGCCCAGATCTCGACGCGGTCCCGGATCCCCGCCTCGGTGAGGGCGTGGTGGCTCAGCACCGTGCCGATCTCGCACGGCAGGCCCGCGCGCCGCAGCGCGTGCTGGCGGGCCGCGCCGGTGCCGCCGTCGAAGCCGGACAGGGTGATGACGTCCGCGCCGGCCTTCGCGATGCCGACGGCGATCGTGCCGATGCCCGGCACCACCGGGACCTTCACGATCACCTTCGCCCGCGGGTTCGCGGTCTTCAGCTCGTCGATGAGCTGCGCGAGGTCCTCGATCGAGTACAGGTCGTGGTTGTTGGAGGGGGAGATGAGGTCGCTGCCGACCTGCGCGTTGCGGGCGCGGGCGATCGCCTCCGTCACCTTCGAGCCGGGCAGGTGGCCGCCCTCACCGGGCTTCGCCCCCTGGCCGATCTTGATCTCCAGCCACTCCGACGAGTTGAGGAGCAGCGAGGACACGCCGAAGCGGCCGGACGCGATCTGCTGCCCCCGGTGCTTCGGGTAGCGGCCCAGCATGTCCGGGATCTCGCCGCCCTCGCCGTTCATGGACAGCATGTCCGCCTGGTAGGCGGCCTCGGCGTAGGCGCGGAACGCGACCTCGCTCTGGCTGCCGAAGCTCATGGAGCTGATGACGAACGGCAGGGTGTGGTCCCCGACGGCGCTCGACACGTCGCCGGCCGGCACGCGCGCGTCCTCCGGCGCGAGCTGCGGCTGGATGACGTGGCGGATCGCGACGGGCGTCTCCTCCTCCAGCCGCTCGAGCGTCTCGCGCAGCTCGTCGTAGCCGCGCTCCGAGTTCGCCACCCGGGCGAGCGCCTTCCAGACCTTCGGGTACATCCGCGGCAGCTTGACCTTGCCGGTGCCCTCCTCCCCGGCGCGGATCTGGCGGCCCTGCTCGGCCAGCTCGTCGAGGTCCTCGAAGCGCAGGCCCTGGCCGTCGCTGGCGCAGAAGCCGGGCACGCCGAGGAGGTCGAGGATCTCGGGGCCGACGCCGATGGCCGACACGAGCCGCCCGTAGCCGCGCAGCTCGTGGATGCCGAGGGTGGACAGCACCTTCTCGATGCCCTTGTTGATCGCGTCGAGCAGGCGCGTGAGCGCGGCGATCGGCTCGGGGGAGCTCTCCGCCGCGTACTCGACCATGGCGTACGGGCAGAGCGCCTGGGCGCCGGCGCCGAGGGCCATCATCACGTCGTGCACGTTGCGGATGCCGGCGGCCTGCAGCACGAGGCTGCACTGGCGCCGCAGTGAGCTTCCGTCCTCCGCGCGGGCCTCGCGCAGCGCCTTGTCGACGGCGGCGACCGCCAGGAGTGGGTCGCACACGCGCTGCGCCGGGGTGGCGAGGAGGTCCTCGAGCACCAGGAGCTCGGCGCCCTCCCGCACCGCGGCGACGGCGGCGTCGGCGAGACGCGCGACGTGGGCGCGGACGGTCTGCGACTGCGGGTACGCGAGCGGGAGCCGCACGGCGCGCCAGTCCCAGGCGGCCATGACGTCCTCCATGCAGGCGACGCCGTGGCCCTGCGCGACGCGGCGCAGCTCCGGCAGGCTGAGGCGGACGCCGGGGCGCATCCCGCCGAGGATCACGGGCATGCGCAGCTCGCACCGGATCGGCGGCTCGGGCTCCACGCCGAGGATCGGCGGGCGGCGGCCGAGGACGACGCGGGTCGAGAAGTGCTCCACCTCCCGCTCCCGGTCGATCGCGGGGTTCGTGACCACCGCGACGGTCTCCTGCAGGTAGTCGGACAGGGGGACCGGGACGGGGGAGAGCGCGCCGATGGGGCCGTCCCAGCCGAGGGACCCGACGGGCTCGGCGCCGCGGTCGGCGTGGAACTGCACCTGCTGGCGGTCGTGCTCGATCCAGCCGGCGGACGCGAGGAGCACCTCGAGGTCGAGCTCCGGCTCGAGCGGCTCGTCGTCCGGGTCCGCCTCGACCGCGACCGGCTCCAGGCCGCCGGCCAGGCGGGCGCGGGCCTCGGCGTGCGGCAGGGCGCCGCGCTCCTTCGCCCGGCGGTACACCTCCTCCTGCAGCTCCGGGTACGAGAGCTTCCGCGGCGCGCCGTCGTCGCCGATCAGCACGCCGACCTTCTCGCCGGGCGCGAGCGGCACCGGGTCGGACACGAGGTCGCCCACCGGCACGATGCCCGGCTCGGACGACACCGCCCACAGCGTGTCCGTCTCGATCCACCACAGGGGGCGCAGGCCGAGCGCGTCGACGGAGAACACCATCTCGTCGCCGGCGCGGGTGGCGAGGGCGACGGGGCCCTGCGCGTACGGGCCGAGCGCCTCGCGGTAGTGGACGTACAGGTCCTGCAGGCGGGCCGGCAGGCGGTGCACCTCGCCGAGGATCGGCGGGAACGCGAACTCCACGGACTCGAGGAGCGACAGCCCCTTCTCGAAGACGAGGCCCTCGAGGAGGCGGTTCAGGTCCTGGGAGTCGGATCCGTCGCGGGTGTAGGGCAGGCCGAGCTGCTCGCACTGCTCCCGCAGCTGGGCGATCGTGTTGATCTCGCCGTTGTGCCCGAGGATCGCGAACGGCTGCACCCGCGAGAACGTGGGGTACGTGTTCGTGGAGTACCGGTTGTGGGCGATGATCCGGGCGGACCCGAAGGTCGGGTCGGCGAGCTCGGGGAAGAACCGCGGCAGCACGTCCGGCTGGCCGAGGACCTTGTAGACGCAGTCGTTCGCCGAGAACGACGCGACGTGGCAGGTCAGCTCGTGCTCGGCCGCCACCATGGCCCGGTAGCAGGAGGTGGAGGCGGCCTTGCCGCCGTCGGCGGCGAGCGCGGCGAGCTGCCAGAAGATCGGCGGGGTCTCGGCGGCGCGGGGGCCGAGGGCGCTGCGGTCGATCTCGCCCTCACCCTGCCACAGCACCTCGAAGCCCTCCGCCCCGACGATCGCGAGGAGGCGCGGCACCTCGGCCTCGAACACCTCGGGGGAGTCGAAGAAGACGTGGGCGACGACGAAGCGCGAGTCGTGGGCCCCCGCCCGGGGGGCGCCCGGGGCCCCCGGCCGCCGGCCCCCCCCCCGGCGCGGCC
>JBFLWO010000236.1:0-4418 GCA_040757755.1 Actinomycetota bacterium | reverse complement strand
CACCGCGGCGAAAACCAAACCCCGAGCCTCCACCAAGCCGGGGCGGTCCACGCCCATTGGCGCGCACGTGGCACGGGGGCGCCGCCGCCGCCCCGGTCGACGGAATATCATCGCCGCGTGCCGGATGAGCTGAGACCCATCGTCCCGGAGATCGGGGTCGGGATCATCGAGGACCTCGACCAGGACCTCGGCGTCGACGAGGACCTGTGGACCGACGACTCCGGCACCGACTACACGGGGTGGTTCTGCATCGCCACGAACCCGTGGCCGTGCCCCGCGGAGGGGTGCGGCTTCGTCGCGAACCACATCACGGCGGCGCACCTCGTCATCGTCTGGCCGGAACGCGACGACCCGATGCTGCTGCAGCACGCGGGGATCGCGAAGGAGGTCGGCCGCAACCCCCGCGTGGAGGAGTACGAGCCGGGCCTCGGCCCCGCCTGCAGCTACTACCAGTGGGAGGCCGCGGGGCGGCCCGTGCATGCCGTGAGGTCGCGCGACACCCTCTGACCCGCCGCGCCGCCGCCGCACCGGCCGGTCACAGGCGCCGCTTCAAGAGGCCGAAGATCCCCCGGACGACCTCCCGGCCGATCTGCTGGGCGACCCGGGAGCCGAGCATGTCCGTGACCTGACCGACGAGGTCGTCGTCGGAACGCGGCCGCCGCGGCGCCTCCGCACGCGGCGCGGGGCGCGCCCGGCCGCGCGCCTCCTCCACCCGCCGCCGGTCACCCGCCACGCGGGCCGCCAGCATCTCCTCCGCGCTCTCCCGATCAACCCGCTCCCAGTACCGGGGACGCAGCGGTGACGCCGCGATCACCGCATCCCGCTCCTCCGCGGTGAGCGGCGCCATCCGGGACGCGGGCGGGAAGAGGCGGGTCGCGGCGACCGGGGTCGGCACCCCCCTCGGGTTCAGGACCGTCACCACCGCCTCCCCCACCCCGAGGGACTGAAGGGTCTCGGCGAGGTCGTAGTGCTCCGTCACCGGGTACGTGTCGACCACCTTCCGCAGCGCCTTCGCGTCGTTCGCCGTGAACGCGCGGACCGCGTGCTGCACCCGGTGACCGAGCTGGCCGAGCACCTCATCCGGCAGGTCGGTCGGAAGCTGCGTCACGAAGAACACCCCGACGCCTTTCGAGCGGATCAGGCGCACCGTCTGCGTGACCGCCTGCAGGAACCCCTTGCTCGCGTCCTCGAACAGCAGGTGGGCCTCGTCGAAGAAGAACACGAGCTTCGGGACGTCGAGGTCACCCACCTCCGGAAGCTCCTCGAACAGCTCCGCGAGGAGCCACATCAGGAACGTGGAGAACAGAGCGGGGCGCTGCGCCACGTCCGCGAGGGCCAGGACGTTCACGACGCCGCGCCCGTCCGGGGCGGTGCGCATCAGGTCGTTCACGTCGAACGACGGCTCCCCGAAGAACACGTCGCCGCCGTCCGCCTCGAGCTGCGTCACCTTCCGCTGAAGCACCCCCACCGTCGCCTTCGACAGGCCCCCCAGGGACTCGAGCTCACCCTTCCCCGGGCCCACCAGCCAGGCGAGCGCGGCCCGCAGGTCGGACAGCTCCACCAGCGGCAGGCCCCGCGCCTCGCAGAAGCGGAACACCAGGCCGAGGCTCGACTCCTGCGTCTCATTCAGTGACAGCACCTTCGACAGGAGCGTCGGACCGAACCCCGCGACGCTCGCCCGCAGCGGGACCCCGTCGTCGCCGGTGAGGGACAGGACCTCCACCGGGGCGGCGCCGCTCCTCCACGCATACCCGAGCTCGGCGGCGCGCTCCGCGACCTTCCCGCCGCCCTCCCCGGCGGCGCCGATCCCCGCCACGTCCCCCTTCATGTCCGCTGCGAAGACGGGGCAGCCGGCGGCGGAGATCTGTTCGGCGAGGAGCTGAAGCGTCCGCGTCTTGCCGGTGCCGGTCGCACCCGTGATGAGGCCGTGACGGTTCAGCAGCGCGACCGGGAGCCTCACCTCCACGTCTGTGACGGGGCTCCCGTCCGGGGCGAGGGGGCGCCCCACGGCCACCGACGCGCCGTCGAACCCGTAGCCGGTCGCCATCTCCCCGCGGAAGTCCCCCATCGCAGCCCCCTTGCCGAGCGTCCGGGAGACGATACCCGGGGGTCTCCGCATCCGCGGTGCGCTCCCGCCACGTGCACGAGCGCCTCGACGCGCACCGGGCCGATACAGGGGGCGGACCGCACCGGTCCCCGCTCCCCACCGTCCCCGCCCATGTCCGCGACCATCATCGCCCTCGCGGCGGCGAGCGCCGCCGTGCCGGCGGCCGCCGCCACCGTCGCCCTCGCGATGCGCCGCCGCGCCGTCGCCCTCGTCGCGCGACTCGCCGACCAGGAGGCTGCGGCGGAGGCGATGCGCGAACGGGAGGCCGCCTACCGGGGCGTGGCGGAGGAGCAGGCGGCGCTGCGGCGCGTCGCCGTCGCGGTCGCCGAACGGGCGGCGCCGAACGACGTGTTCGACCTCGTCGCGGAGGAAGCCGCACGTCTCCTCGCCGGCCACGCCGGCCAGGTATGCCGTTTCGCGGGGTGGCGCGCGATGGTCGTGGGGGCCTGGGGGGATGGGGCACTCACCCGCGACGGGTGGTTCTCCATGCAGGGGTCCGCCGTCATGTCCCGTGTCGCGCAGGGTGACGCCACACGGGTCGACGACTACGGGGCGCTCAGCGGACGCGACCCCCGCGGCACGGAGGTGATGCACCCAAGCCAGTACGGGGCGATCGCCGCCCCGATCCGCGTGGGCTCCGAGCTGTGGGGCGCGATCCTCGTGGTGACCTCCGCGCCGCTGGCGGCGCTCGCGCCGGGGGCGGAGGCCCGCCTCGCCCGGTTCGCCCAGCTCGTGACGCTGGCGATCGCCGCGGCGGAGGAACGTGACCTGCTGCACGGCCTCGCCACGACCGACACGTTGACGGGCCTCGCGAACCGGCGCGCCTTCGACGCGCGCATCGCCGCGGAGATCGACCGCGCCCGCCGGCACGGCACCCCGCTGAGCCTCGTGCTCATGGACATCGACCATTTCAAACGCATCAACGACAGGTGGGGGCACCAGGTCGGCGACGACGTGCTCGTCGAGTTCGCCCGCCGGCTCCAGGCGCAGGCGCGCGGATCCGACCTCGTCGCCAGGATCGGCGGGGAGGAGTTCGCCTGGATCCTTCCCGACACCCCCGTCGACGGCGCCGGCGACGCCGCCGACCGGGCACGCAGGACCGTCGCCGACACGCCGTTCCCGGCGGCGGGTGCCGTCACCTGTTCCGCCGGGGTGAGCGACGCAGGCGCGGCGGGCTTCGACGCGGCCGAGATCGTCCGGCTCGCCGACACCGCCCTCTACGCCGCGAAGCGCGCGGGCCGCGACACCGTCCGCGTCGCCGACCCCGTCGCGTCGACACCGCCCCGCTGAGACGCAAACCGGGGGGGCGTGGCTTCGTGGTGACGGCGCTGCCGCCGCCTCGCGTCAATTGACGCGGGCGCGTCGCGCCAATTGACGCGGGGATGTGCGCCGGGGCCTCACGCTTGCCGGAACGTCGGGCTCGGCGGGGGTGGGGGAATGGCCCTGACACGCCGATAGTGTGGACGTGCCGCCCGCTTTCTCCCGCTCCACGCAGCCGGTCGACGCGTTCTGCCGCGTGGTGCGCTGCACCGTCGGGAGCAGCCAGGTTGAGGCGCTGGCACGTCTCCACGACGGCGACGACGCGCGTCGCGTCGCCCTGCAGCAGGCGGTGATGGCGAGCGCCTGGTCGCGCGCCATGCCGGGGGAGCCGGCCGCCGGGTGGATGCGGGTCGTCCAGCCGATCGCGCCGCCGATGGAGGACGTGGAGCCGGACCGGCAGATGCTCGTCCTCGTCGCCGGCCTGCGACGCACCATCGCCGAGGCGGCCGTCGACGGCAACGAGGAAGCACTCGCCCGCCTCACCGCCGCCCGGGAGGCCTTCGGGGAGCCGCGCCGCGACGAGATCCTGCGGCTACTGCACGAGGCGTACGTCCAGACCGAGTAGCGCCGGGGCCCCCTTCCCCCGGTCGCGCGCCGATCCTTGCTCCCGCCGCACAGGGCGTGCATGGGGATCTGCGCCACTTGACGCCGGCGCCCTGCGCCAATTGACGCGGCCGGCTCGCGCCATTCGCCGTGCCGGGGCTCACGCCACTTGGCGCTGGAGGCCTGCGTCACTTGACGCGGTCGGCTCGCGCCATTCGCCGTGCCGGGGCTCACGCCACTTGGCGCTGGAGGCCTGCGTCATTTGACGCGGTCGGCTCGCGCCATTCGCTGCAAACGGGATCCGCGCCACTCGGCGCCGGCGGCCCTAGGCCGGCCGCCGGCGGCTCGCGCTGGCCGCCGTGACGGCTCGCGCCATTTGGCGCCGGTGGTGTGCGTCATTTGACGCGGACGGCCCGCGCCACTTGACGTCGTCGCTACGCGCCCGTCG
>JBFLWO010000235.1:0-4421 GCA_040757755.1 Actinomycetota bacterium | reverse complement strand
GGTGAAGTAGACGGCGTCGTGGCGGGCGAGGTCGTCCCAGGGGAGGGGGTCGTCGATGCGGGGGGAGTCGGGCGGGTCGGTGACGATGATGGTGCGGTCGTGGCCGCAGGGGGTGACGATGCTGATGGCGCGGCGTTGCGGGGTGTCGCGGGTGGCGGCGTGCACGTCGATTCCGAGGCCGGTGAGCACCTGGGCGCTGCGGCGCGCCGCCTCGTCGTTGCCGAGGGCGGTGTAGAGGGTGCTGCGGGCGCCGAGCCGGGCGATCTGGGCGGCGGTGACGGCGCCGCCGCCGGCGGGCTCGTCGAACGCGTCGGCGAGCTCGACGATGTCGCCTTCGGCGGGGAGGGGCCCGAGGGCGTGGGTGACCCATTCGACGTGCCCGACGACGGCGACGCGGGTCACGGCGGTCACCGCGGCTCGATCACCTCGGGGGCGCCGTACGGGTGGAGGGCGGCGGGGATGGCGACGGAGCCGTCGGCCCGCTGGTGGTTTTCGAGGAGGGCGATCATGGTGCGGCCGACGGCGACGGCGGTGCCGTTGAGGGTGTGGACGGGCTCCGTGGCCTTGCCGCGCCGCACCCGGGTCTTGAGGCGGCGCGCCTGGTAGTCGGTGCAGTTGGAGCAGGAGGTGACTTCGCGGTAGCGGCCCTGGCCGGGCATCCACGCTTCGACGTCGAACTTGCGGGCGGCGGAGGCGCCGAGGTCGCCGGCGGCGATGTCGACGACCCGGTAGGGGATGTCGAGGGCCTGCAGGATGCGTTCTTCGTTGGCGAGGATGCGGCGGTGCTCGTCGCGGGAGTCCTCGGCGGGGACGAACGAGAACATCTCGACCTTGTCGAACTGGTGGACGCGGAACATGCCGCGGGTGTCCTTGCCGGCGGCCCCCGCTTCCCGGCGGAAGCAGGAGGACACCCCGACGTAGCGCAGCGGCAGGTCGTCGGGGTCGAGGATCTCGTCGGCGTGGAGGGCGGCGAGCGGCACTTCGCTGGTGCCGACGAGGTAGAGGTCGTCGTCGGCGGTGCGGTAGATGGCGGCACGGTCGGTGGGGAGGAAGCCGGTGCCCCACATCGCCTCCTCCCGCACGAGGACGGGGGGGATGACGGGGGTGAACCCGTCGGCCTCCAGCACGTCGACGGCGTAGGCGACGAGCGCCATCTGGAGCCGGACGAGGGGGCCCATGAGGTAGACGAACCGGGCGCCGGACGTGCGGGTGGCGCGTTCGATGTCGAGGCCGCCGACGAGGGTTCCGATGTCGACGTGGTCCCGGGTGGGGAAGTCGTGGGCGGGGGGCGCGCCGACGCGGCGGATCTCGACGGCGTCGTCCTCGCCGCCGTCGGGGGCGTCGTCCTCGGCGAGGTTGGGGATGGCGAGGAGCAGGTCGTCGCGGCGGGCTTCGACGGCGCGCAGCTCGTCCTCGAGGCGGGCGAGGGTGTCGCCGAGGGTGCGGGCGGCGGCTTCGGCGTCGTCGCTCGGCCGGCCGGCGCGGCGGGCCTCCCCGATCGCCTTGGACGCGCGGGTGCGTTCGGCGCGGGTCTCTTCGACCGCGGTGCGGACGCGGCGGGCGTCCGCGTCGAGGGCGGTGAGCGCGTCGAGCCGGTCGGCGGCGCCGCGGCGTGCGAGCGCGCCGCGGACGCGGTCCGGCTCCGCCCGTATCAGCCGGAGGTCGAGCAGCGGCGGTGCGGGTCGGTCAGGCCGTGTCGGTGGCGGCGGCGGCGAGGCCGGTGCGCACCGCCTCGATGTCGTCGCCGAAGACGAACGCGCGGCGCAGGCCCGTGATCTCGAAGACGCGGCGCAGGTGCCGGTGGGGGCACACGAGGCCGAGGCTGCGGCTGGAGCCGCGGGCCCGGTTGAGGAGGCTCACGAGGGCGCCGAGGCCGGAGGAGTCGAGGAGGGTGACGTCGCTGAGGTCGACGACCACCTGGACTTCCGCGGGGTCGAAGCGCTCCAGATCTTGGCGGAAGGTGGGGACGGTGTAGATGTCGAGCTCGCCCGTCAACGTGACGAGGACGAGGCCGTCCCGATCCTCCGCGGTCACGGTGAGACCCATACCGCGCCTGATCCTAGCCGGTTCCGGATGCCGCTGTCGTCGAGGAGCCGGCGGTCCGGGCTACTGGATGCTCAGTACGAAGGCGACGACGTTGTCGAGGTCGGCGCCGCTCGCGAGGCCCGGGGGCATGACGCCCTTGCCCTGCTCGACGGTGGCGCGGATGAGGTCCGCGGTGCGTCCGCCGCCGGCGAGCTTCGGGCCGACGCCGGCGTCCTGGCCGAGGTTGGAGTGGCAGCCCTGGCAGGTGTTCGCGAAGAACTCCTGGCCGGCGGCGACGTCGCCCGCCGCCTCGCCGCCGCCGCCGGTGGTCTCGCCACCTTCCGCGGTGGTCTCGGCGCCGGGGGCCGGGACGGTCTTGCCGGTGCTGTCCGTCTGGGGGGCCTGGTTCGTGACGGTGGACGCCCCTTCCGGCGTCTTCGCCGCCTCCTTGTCGGAGTCGACGCACCCGGCCGTGCCCACCGCGAGCGCTGCGGCGGCGACAACCGCGAGAACACCCTGAACCCTGCGCACCGATCTCACCCCCGGGAGGCTGGCCGTACCGGGCGCGACTCTACGTGGGGGACCCGGTCGTCACAATCCCGACGCACGTTGTGGGGGGCGGTTGTCCCGTGTCGGCAGGGCGTGGCCTCGCGGTGCGCGCTGCGCTAGCCTCGCCGCCGTGATCCGCGTGCTCCCCGGCATGGCGCCTGAGATCGACCCGGAGGCCTTCGTCCACGACGCGGCCGAGGTGATCGGGCGGGTGCGTGTCGGCGCCCGGTCGTCGGTGTGGCCGTGCGCCGTGCTGCGCGGCGACTCCGACCTGATCGCGGTGGGCGTCGACAGCAACGTCCAGGACGGCGCCGTGCTGCACGCCGACGAGGGGTTCCCGTGCGTGGTGGGGGACCGGGTGTCGGTGGGGCACCGGGCGTGCATCCACGGGGCGACCCTGGAGGACGAGGTGCTGGTGGGGATCGGCGCGGTCGTGCTGAACGGGGCGCGGATCGGGGCGGGCTCCGTGGTGGGGGCGGGTGCCGTCGTCGCGGAGGGCGTGCGCATCCCGCCCGCCTCCCTCGTGCTCGGGATCCCGGGCCGCGTGGCGCGCCCCACCACGCCGGGGCAGCGGGAGCGCCTCCTCCAGACCGCCCGCCACTACGTGGAGCTCGCCAGGGTCCATCGTGGCGCGTGACGACGCCCTGGCGTCGGCGCTGGAGCCCCTGCTCCTCGCGCCGCGGCTGGTCGACGAGCTCCGCCCCGCCCTCGACGCGATCGCGGAGCGCCTGCGCCTGGAGTTCCGCGCCGGGCTCGCCGCGGTGCGGGCCGTGTCCGACGACGAGGACCAGGACGACGTCCGTGGCGTGAGCTTCGCCGACGCCGCGCACGAGCGGGCGTTCGCCGGGGCGCTGGCGGCCCTGCCGGCGGACGTCGTCGGGCTCGGCGGGATGGCCCTCGGCAGCGGCCAGGCGGTGCTGTGGCACGAGCCTTTGGAGCAGCCGGCGCTGCGCTCCGCGCTGGGGCGGATGCGGGAGATGGGCGCCTCGGAGGACGCGCTGCGGGAGGCGCTGCGCGGCACGAGCGCCCTGTTGATGCCGTTGTCGACGTCGTCGGCGCCGCGGCTCGGGTCGGTGGTGATCGTGGCGGGGCCCGGCACCCGCCCGCCGCTCGACGCGGCGGACCGCGAGCGGCTGGAGCTTCTCGCCCCCGCCCTGGCCGCCGGCGTGCAGAACGCCCTGCTGCGGGACCGCAACCGGCGGGCGCGGCGCACCCTGGAGGCGGTGCTCGACACGACGCCGAACGGGGTGTGGCTCATCGACCGGCGGGGACGCCTGGCGTTGGTGAACCGGGCGGCGGGGGAGATCTTCGGCATCGACTTCGCCCCGCTCCTCGGGCGGCCGGTGCGGGAGCTCGCCGCGGACCCGTTGAAGCAGCGGGCGGTCGACCCGGAGGGGTACGAGCGGCGGCTCGCGTGGCTGCTCGACCACCCGGGGGAGAGCGCGCAGGACACCGTCGAGACGGTCGACGGGCGCATCCTGGAGCGGTTCTCCGCCCCGGTGCGCGACACGCACGGCACGCTCATCGGGCGGGTCATGATCGTCTCGGACGTGACGGAGGAGCGGCGGGCCCTGGCGGAGGCGCGTCTCCTGGCGGACGAGAAGGCGCGGCTCCTGGCCCGGGAGGAGCGGCGGCTGGAGGAGGAGGCGGCGCTGGCGCGCGCCGCCCAGGCGATGGCCGCGGGCCTCACCCGCGCCGACGTGCACGAGCGGCTCCTGGACCAGGTGACGCGGCTCCTCCTCGTCGACCGGGCGGTGATCCTGGTGGCGGAACGCTCCGGCCGGGTGGTGGCGGCGGGGAGCCGCGGGGTGGACGAGGCGACCGCCGCCGGCCTGGCGCTTCGCCGT
>JBFLWO010000234.1:0-4452 GCA_040757755.1 Actinomycetota bacterium | reverse complement strand
CGCCGGCCCCCGCCGCCTGGGCGGCGACGAGGACGCCCCACGCGGCGAGCGCCGCCACGGTGGCGGCGACGGTCGCGACGGCGCGGGCGGACGGACGCTCGGGCATGACGCACCCATCGGTTCGCCGCCCCCAAGGTTGAGCCCGGCAGCGACCGCGGAGGGTGGGCGGCGCCCACCCTCCCCCGTCACGTCACGCCGGGAAGAGGAGCGGCTCGAGCCCCAGCGTCAGCCCGGGGCGCGCCACCACCTGGCGCACCGCCAGGAGCACCCCCGGCATGAAGCTCTCCCGCGACAGGGAGTCGTGGCGGATCGTGAGGGTCTCCCCCAGCCCGCCGAAGATGACCTCCTGATGCGCCACGAGCCCCGGCAGGCGCACCGAGTGGATCGTGACCTGGCCGTCCATCAGGCTCGCCGTGCGCAGCGCCGTGCCGGACGGGGCGTCGAGCTTGCGGTCGTGGTGCAGCTCCACGATCTCCGCCTTCTGCATGTGCCGCGACGCCTCGGCCGCGAACCGCATCATCAGCACCGCGCCGATCGCGAAGTTCGGGGCGATGAGGCAGTTCGCCTCCCCCGCCCCCGCCAGCTCACCGAGGCGCGCCACCTCCGCGTCCGACAGGCCCGTGGTGCCGATCACGCAGTGGACCCCCGCCTCCAGGCACGCCACCGCGTTCGCGAACACCGTGTCGGGACGGGTGAAGTCGACCGCCACG
Source organism: Actinomycetota bacterium (assembly GCA_040757755.1). Taxonomy (GTDB): domain Bacteria; phylum Actinomycetota; class Thermoleophilia; order Miltoncostaeales; family Miltoncostaeaceae; genus JBFLWO01. Next base: position 3,742 of record JBFLWO010000234.1, on the reverse strand, counting down.
TCCGCCCCGCCCGCCTCCAGCGCCGCCTCGACGCTGGGGTACACGCGGTGCGACACGGGAAGCGCCGGGTCGACGCGGCTCGCCACCGCCATGTCGTCCGCGCCGGTCACCGCGGCGACGACGGCCTGGCCCATCCGGCCGGCCGCGCCCACCACCATCACTCCGATCACGCGCCCACCTCGAGCTGCGGCGACAGGAGCGCCACCGCACGCCGGATCGGCTCCTCCCGCGGGCCGATCGCCGCCGCCGACATCCGGTCCGGCCGCCAGTACTCGTCGGCCAGCCGCTGCACGTCCCCGGCGGACACCGCGTCGATCCGCGCGATCACCTCGTCGATCTCCAGCAGCTCCGTCCGACTCAAGACCGCCTTCCCGATCCGGTGCATCCGCGTCGCGGGGCTCTCCAGCCCCAACACCAGCCGTCCCTTCAGGTGCTCCTTCGCCCGGGACAGCTCGGCGTCGCCCACCGGCTCCTCCACCAGGCGGCCGAGCTCCCGCGCGATCACCTCGCACGCCGTCCCCAGGTTGTCCTCCCGGGTCCCCACGTACACGCCGACCTGGCCGGAGTCCGCGTACCCCACCGCGTACGACCCCACCGAGTACGCGAGGCCGCGCTTCTCCCGCACCTCCTGGAACAGGCGGCTGCTCATCGACCCGCCCAGGATCGTGTCGAGCACCGACTGGGCGTGGCGCCGCGGGTCGTTGCGGTCGAAGCTCGGCCCCCCCAACGCGAGGTGGCACTGCTCCGTCGGCTTCTCCCGCACGACGAGCACCGGCTCACCCGGCGCCGCCGGCTCGAAATGGTCCCGCACCGGCCCCTGCGGCAGGGCCCCGAGGTGCGTCCGGCACAGCTCCACGAGGCGGTCGTGGTCGACGTTGCCGGCCGCCGCCACCACCATGTTCTGCGCGACGTAGTGCCCGCCGTGGTAGGCGCGCACGTCCGTGACGCCCACCCCGCCGACGACCTCCGCGAACCCGATCACCGGCCGGCCGAGCGCCTGCCGCGGGAACACCGCCTCGCTGATCAGGTCGTGGACGCGGTCGTGCGGGTCGTCCTCGTACATGGCGATCTCCTCGAGCACGACCTCGCGCTCCTGCTCGAGGTCCGCCCAGGAGGGGCTCACCACCATGTCCGTCATCACGGGGAACGCGACGTCCAGGTGCTCGTCCAGCACCCGCGTGTACACCACCGTGTAGTCCTTGCTGGTGGCGGCGTTCACCTCGCCGCCGAGGCCGTCGAAGATCTGGGCGATCTCCTCCGCGGTGTGCCGCGGCGTGCCCTTGAACAGCATGTGCTCGATGAAATGCGAGATGCCCGCCTCGGCGGGCGACTCGAACCGCGACCCCACCCCGATCCACACGCCCAGGGCGATGGAGCGGACCCCGGCGAGGGGCTCCGTGACGACACGGAGCCCCTCCGGGGTGGTGGTGAGCCGGCGCTGATCCGCCACGGCCCGGCGCGTCAGTCGACGTGCAGGCGGCGGCGGCGACGGCGGCGCGGGCCGCCCTCGGAGCCGTTCTCGGAGCCGTCCTCGTCGCCCTCGTCGGCGGGCTCCGAGTCGTCCCCCAGAAGGCGCAGGCCGATGCGGCCGCGCGCCTTGTCCACCTCGACGACGCGCACGTCCACCACGTCGCCGCGGTTCAGGACGTCCTCCACCTTCTCGATCCGGCCCGGGCCGAGGTTCGAGATGTGCAGCAGGCCGTCGACGCCCTTCGACAGCTCCACGAACGCGCCGAACGTCGTGGTCTTCACGACCTTCGCGGCGTTGTAGACGTCGCCGACCTCCACGTCCTTCGTCATCGCGCGGATCCGCTCGGCGCAGGCGTCGGCCTTCGCGCCCTCCACGCCGTACACGTTGACGGTGCCGTCCTCCTCGATGGAGATCTCCACCTCGAACTCGGCCTCGAGACCGCGGATCGTCTCGCCGCCCTTCCCGATCACCATCCCGATCTTGTCCGGGTCGATCTTCACCGCGACGATGCGCGGCGCCCACGGCGACAGCTCCGTCCGCGGCGTGTCGATCGTGCCGGCCATGATCCCCAGGATGTGGCCGCGGCCCGCCTTCGCCTGCGCGAGCGCGTCCCGCATGATCTCGAAGGTGACGCCGGTGATCTTGATGTCCATCTGGAGCGCGGTGATGCCCCGCTCCGTGCCGGCCACCTTGAAGTCCATGTCGCCGAGGTGGTCCTCGTCGCCCTGGATGTCGCTGAGGATGACGTAGTCGTCACCCTCCTTGATGAGGCCCATCGCGATGCCCGCGACCGGCCGGACGATGTTGACGCCCGCGTCCATCAGGGCGAGCGTCGAGCCGCAGACGGACGCCATCGACGACGAGCCGTTGCTCTCCAGGGTCTCGCTGACGAGCCGCAGCGTGTAGGGGAAGTCGCCCTCCTCGGGCACCATCGGCACGAGGGCCCGCTCGGCGAGCGCCCCGTGGCCGATGTCGCGGCGCTTCGGCCCGCGCATGAAGCCCGTCTCGCCGACGCTGAACGGCGGGAAGTTGTAGTGGTGGATGTAGCGCTTGCTGGTCTCGATGCCGAGGCCGTCGATGCGCTGCGCCTCCTTGGTGGTGCCGAGCGCCAGCACGGTCATCACCTGGGTCTCGCCGCGGGTGAACAGGCCGGACCCGTGGGCGCGGGGGGCGACGCCCACCTCGCACGCGATCGGCCGGATCTCGTCCGCCTTGCGGCCGTCGGGGCGCTTCTTGTCGACGGCGATGCGCCGCCGGATGATCCCCTTCATGAGGGAGTCGAACGCCGTGGAGAACGCGGCGCGCTCCTCCGGCTGCGGGTCCTCGCCGAGCACCGCTGCGGCGGCCTGCTGGCGCACCGCCGACACCTTGTCGCGGCGGGCGAGCTTCGCCTGCTCGAGCGTGGCCTCCTCGAGGGCGGCGCCGACGGCGGCCTCGATGCGGGCCTTCAGGTCGGGGTCGACGGCGACCGGCTGGGCCTCCCACTTCGGCTTGCCGGCGGCCTCGCGCAGCTCCAGCTGGGCGGCGCACAGCTTCTTGATCTCCTCGTGGGCGATCATGAGCGCCTCGAGCATCGTCTCCTCGTCGACCTCGCGCGCCCCCGCCTCGACCATGCTGATCGCGTCGGCGGTGCCGGCGACGACGAGGTCGAGCTCCGACTCCTCGGTCTCCTGCAGCGTCGGGTTGATGATGAACTCGTCGTTCGACAGGCCGATGCGCACCGCGCCGACGGGGCCCATGAACGGCATCTCCGACAGCATCAGCGCCGCGGACGCCCCGTTGATGCACAGGATGTCGAAGGCGTTCACCTGGTCCGCGGAGAGCACGGTCGCGATGACCTGCACCTCCTTGCGGTACCCCTTCGGCCACAGCGGCCGGATCGGCCGGTCCGTCATCCGGGCCGTCAGGATGGCCCGGTCGCTCGGACGGCTCTCACGCTTGATGAAGCCGCCCGGGATCTTCCCGGCGGCGTACATCCGCTCCTCCACGTCCACCGTGAGGGGGAAGAAGTCCGCGCCCTCCCGGCCTTCCGCGAGACCCACCGCGGTCACCAGGACCATGCTGTCGCCGCTGCGGACCACGACGGCGCCGCTCGCCTGCTTGGCGAGCTTGCCCGTCTCGAACACGATCGGCTGGCCGCCGATGTCGGCGACGACCCGGGTCTCTTTCACTTCGCTCATCTGTTCACGTCCTCACCGCCCCGCCTCGTTCCCGCGGGGCACTCGAAAAAATGGCGCCGGCTCCGGCCGGCGCCACCGTTCGTCTTCGTCA
>JBFLWO010000233.1:0-4471 GCA_040757755.1 Actinomycetota bacterium | reverse complement strand
CGCGCCCTGACGAGCCGCACGCGGCCGGCGGGCCGCACGCACCGTCCGACAGCGACACCAGAGAGGCGCGCGTCACGTGATCGACATCAACAACTTCGACTCCATCAGGATCGGCCTGGCGTCCTCGCGCCAGATCCGGCAGTGGTCCTCGGGCGAGGTCACGAAGCCCGAGACGATCAACTACCGCACGCTCAAGCCGGAGAAGGACGGGCTCTTCTGCGAGAAGATCTTCGGTCCGACGAAGGACTGGGAGTGCTACTGCGGCAAGTACAAGCGGGTCCGCTACAAGGGCATCATCTGCGAGCGCTGCGGCGTGGAGGTGACCCGGGCCAAGGTGCGCCGCGAGCGGATGGGCCACATCGACCTGGCCGCCCCCGTGAGCCACATCTGGTTCTTCAAGGGCGTCCCCAGCCGCATCGGCTACATCCTCGACATCGCCCCGAAGGAGCTGGAGAAGGTCCTGTACTTCGCGGCGTCCATCGTGACCCGCGTCGACACGCAGAAGCGCGCGGAGGACCTGCCGGAGCTGGAGGAGAAGGTCCGGGAGGCGGCCGAGCAGTACCGCCTCGACCAGGAGGAGCGCAAGGTCGAGCTGGAGGAGCGCCTCGAGCGGCGCCTGCGCTGGCTGCGTGAGAACGACACCGCCGGCTTCGACGACGAGGACATCTTCTGGGTCGAGGAGCTGGAGCGGGACCGCAGCCCCGAGGGCCCGGTCAAGCGGGAGCTGACCGACGCGGACCGCAAGCAGGCCGAGAACGACATCCGGCGCGAGACCGACGCGGCGATCCGCGACGGCGAGCGCTACACGGAGGAGGCCGTCGAGCGGCTCATGCAGGCCTGGGAGCTGTTCCGGGACCTGTCGCCGCGGCAGATCATCAGCGACGAGCAGCTCTTCCGCGAGATGAAGGACCGGTTCGGCTCCCCGTACGGCTTCGGCGAGTACTTCGACGGCGGCATGGGCGCCTCCGCGATGCGGGAGCTGCTCGAGGACCTGTCGCGCCCGTCCACGATCGAGGGCTCCGAGCCGGGGCGCACGAACCTGGACGACGAGGCGGACCGCCTCCGCGAGACGATCAAGACGTCGAAGGGGCAGAAGCAGGCCCGCGCGCTGAAGCGCCTGCGGGTCGTGTCCGCGTTCCTGCGCAGCGACAACCGGCCGGAGTGGATGATCCTGGAGGCCGTGCCGGTGATCCCGCCGGAGCTCCGCCCGATGGTGCAGCTCGACGGCGGCCGGTTCGCCACCAGCGACCTGAACGACCTGTACCGCCGCGTCATCAACCGCAACAACCGGCTGAAGCGGCTCCTGGACCTCGGCGCCCCCGAGATCATCGTCAACAACGAGAAGCGGATGCTGCAGGAGGCCGTCGACGCCCTGTTCGACAACGGCCGCCGGGGCCGCGCCGTGACCGGCCCGGGCAACCGCCCGCTGAAGTCCCTGTCGGACATGTTGAAGGGCAAGCAGGGCCGCTTCCGCCAGAACCTCCTCGGTAAGCGCGTCGACTACTCGGGCCGTTCCGTGATCGTGGCGGGCCCGGACCTGCGGCTGCACCAGTGCGGCCTGCCGAAGCTCATGGCGCTCGAGCTGTTCAAGCCGTTCATCATGAGCCGCCTCGTCGAGCGCAACCAGGTGCAGAACATCAAGGCCGCGAAGAAGCTCGTGGACTCGATGGTGCCCGAGGTGTGGGACGTGCTCGAGGAGGTCATCGCCGAGCACCCCGTGCTCCTGAACCGCGCCCCGACGCTGCACCGCCTCGGCATCCAGGCGTTCGAGCCGAAGCTCGTCGAGGGCAAGGCCATCCAGATCCACCCGCTCGTCTGCACCGCCTTCAACGCGGACTTCGACGGCGACCAGATGGCCGTGCACCTCCCCCTGTCGGTGGAGGCGCAGGCCGAGGCCCGCATCCTGATGCTGTCGGCGAACAACATCCTGTCCCCGGCGCACGGGCGGCCGATCGCGGTGCCCAGCCAGGACATGGTGCTCGGCCTCTACTACCTCACCTACTGCCCCACGATCGAGGTGCGGCAGGGCGCCGACGGCCCCGCGAAGGTGGTGGAGCTGACGGAGCTGTACGACGCCGAGGCCCGCGCGTGGGCGCTGCCGAAGGGCGCGGAGGCGCGCTTCGAGGGCGAGGACGCGTGGGCGGCGGACCCGTTCACCGCGGCCGGGATGCGGCCGCCGCGGCGGTTCAGCTCGGTGGACGCCGTGCTGTCCGCCCTCGACCACAACGAGGTGCGGCTGCAGGACGTGGTGGTGCTGCGCACCCGCGCCGACGCGGCGGAGGTCACCACCCCGGGCCGCGTCGTGTTCAACCACGAGCTCGAGGAGTCCCTCGCCGTCGTCGTGTCGGCGGAGGTGCTGGAGGACAAGCCGTTCCCCCGGCAGTCCCGCACGTTCACGAAGCGCGACCTCGGCGACTTCATCGAGAGCCTGGTGAACCTGTACGGCGCCACGGCCGTGTCGATGGTGCTCGACGCCTTCAAGGCGCTCGGGTTCCGCTACGCGAGCACCTCGGGCCTCACGATCTCGAAGAACGACATCGTCGTGCCTCCCACCAAGGAGGAGATCATCAAGCGCTACGAGGACATGGTCGAGGAGGTCGAGGAGGACTTCTCCTACGGGCTCATGACCACCGAGGAGCGCCACGAGAAGGTGATCGACCTGTGGGAGCGCGCCACGAACGAGGTCGGGAAGGCGATGGAGGCGCACCTCTACCGCCTCAACCCGATCTACATGATGGCGAACTCCGGGGCGCGTGGCTCGTTCAAGCAGATCCGGCAGCTCGCCGGGATGCGTGGCTGCATGAACAACCCGAAGGGCGAGACGATCGAGCGGCCGATCAAGAGCAACTTCATGGAGGGGCTCTCGGTCCTCGAGTACTTCATCTCGACGCACGGCGCCCGCAAGGGTCTCGCCGACACCGCCCTGAAGACCGCCGACTCCGGCTACCTCACGCGGCGTCTCGTCGACGTGTCCCAGGACGTCATCATCCGGGACCGGGACTGCGGCACCACGGAGGGCATCGACATCCCGGTGTTCCGGGACGGCGACCTGAACCCGAACCTCGCGGGGCGGGTCCTGGCGGGGCCGGTGATCGACCGGCGCACCGGGGAGGTCCTGGCGGACCTGCGCGGTCCCGCGCCGGAGGAGGACGACGCCGACGCGCTGGCCGCGTGGCAGGGGCGGATGATCGAGAACCCCGAGGCGGCGGAGCTCGCCGCGACGCTGCGCGACGCGGACGGCAAGCCGAAGGACGCCGTCGTCGTGGTCCGGTCCCCCTTGAAGTGCCGCAGCGACCACGGCCTGTGCGTGCACTGCTACGGCCGCAACCTGGCGTCCGGCATGCTGGCGGACCCGGGTGACGCGGTCGGCATCATCGCCGCCCAGTCGATCGGCGAGCCGGGCACGCAGCTCACCATGCGGACGTTCCACACCGGCGGTGTCGCCGGCGCGGACATCACGCACGGTCTGCCGCGTGTCGTCGAGCTGTTCGAGTCCCGCAAGCCGAAGGCCCTCGCGCACGTGGCGGTGGCCGACGGGTGGATCCGCATCGAGGACGACGAGACGCGGCCGGCCGCCGCGCGCATCATCCTGACGGAGGCCGAGTACATCGAGGCGAAGGACGCCGGCACGGGGGCGCAGCGCTCCGCCGTGCGTGAGCACGCCTACCCGGTGGCGAAGCGCACCCAGATCACGGTGGACGACGGCCAGTGGGTCGAGGCCGGCGACCTCCTCACGATCGGGTCCGCGTACCCGGCGGACATCCTCGAGGCGACGTCCGGCATCTTCCTGTCCGCCACGGGCCGCATCGCGAAGGCGGTGGCGCAGAAGGACGGCTGGGTGCGGGTGGACGTGCAGACGGAGGACGGCACGGAGTCGCGGCTCCTGCGGCTGCCGCCGGACCGTGTGAAGGCGACGGTCGCCGCCCTGAAGGGGGTGGAGGCCCACCCGGGCGAGCCCGTGCGGATCATGGGGGCCCGCCGGGACCGGTCGACGAAGACGGAGATGTACCTCGTGAGCGAGGTGCAGAACGTGTACCGGTCGCAGGGCGTGGACATCAACGACAAGCACATCGAGGTCATCGTCCGGCAGATGTTGAAGAAGGTGCGGATCACGGAGTCCCGTGGCACCGGCTTCCTGCCGGGGCAGCTGGTGGACAAGCCGGTGCTGTACCGGGAGAACGCGCGCGCGGCGCTCGCGCGGCGCGACGAGCTCCTGGCGCAGCGGGAGGCCGGCGAGTTCACGGGGAGCGACGACGACCTGGACTGGGAGATCGAGGAGGCGCAGGCCCGCTTCGAGCCCCTGATCCTCGGTATCACGAAGGCGTCGCTGGCGACGGAGTCGTTCCTGTCGGCGGCGTCGTTCCAGGAGACCACGAAGGTGCTGACCGACGCCGCCCTGGAGGGGCGCGTCGACCACCTGCGCGGCCTGAAGGAGAACGTGATCATCGGGAAGCTGATCCCGGCGGCGACC
>JBFLWO010000232.1:0-4475 GCA_040757755.1 Actinomycetota bacterium | reverse complement strand
CGGCACCCCGGAGGGGGTATCCGGGGGGCGTGGCGGGACGCGACCTGGAGATCGAGGCGACCTGCCCTTCCAGCGCCGCGAGTGGATGGCGCAGCGGGTCGCGTGGGTCGTGATGTCGCTCGTCGCGGTCGCGGCGGTCCTCGGGGCGTTCGCGAACGGGCTCCTCAGCCGGATGACGGCGGGGGACGGCGACACCCTGAGGGGCGCCTACTCACGGATCGTCCGCGCGCAGGCGTCGACGAGCATCCGTGTCACGGTCGCGCCGGCGCTGACGGCGGGCGGCGCGGCGCGCGTGTGGCTGAGCCGCGACTAGTGCCGCTCCCGGTGCTACGCGCGGTCGCGCAGCGCGAGGACGCCGACCTGCGCGGCGCAGCTCGCGCAGCAGAACATGCGCCCGTCCGCCTCGACGCCGTGCCCGACGATCCGGCAGCCGCAGTGGGCGCACTCGGGGGCGAGCGCGTGGATCGCGCACTCGAAGCTGTCGAACACGTGGCGTCGCCCGTCCGCCGCGCGCACCTCGAACGCCTTGTCGTAGTCGTTCCCGCAAACCTCGCAGGTCGTCACCGTCCGGCCCTCCCCACGTCCGCCCGCGGCCCGTCACGCGAGCACGCCGGGACGCTACCCGCGTCCCCGCCGGCGAAACCCGGGATCGTGAACGGGACGGGCCGGGTTCGGGCGCCGCCCGCGGCGGGAACCCACCGTGCGATGGCGCGCGCACAGACGCCGGATCGCGCGAAACCGCCGGCGGGGGGAGGGCCCGGCCCCCGCGCGAGGCGTGATGGGTCGGGGAGCAGCCCGGCGACCGGGAGGACGTCGCGGGACCCCCGTTCGTGGGGCCCGCGGGGCGCGTGCTGCGCGACGCGATGTCCGGGGCGGGGATCGACCCGGACGCGGTGTTCCTGACGAACGTCGTGAAGCACTTCACGTGGACGGCGCGGGGGCGGCGGCGAACTCACGACACGCCAGACGAGCGGAAGACCCTCGCGTGCCGCCCGCGGCTCTCCGCCGAGCCGGCGCTCGTGCGCCCCGCTGGCGGTCGCGACGGCGCACCCCTCGTCGGTGTTCGACGGCCTCGTCGACGCCCTCGCCGCCCGTCGCGCAGGCCCTGCGGGCGACGTGACGGCACGTCACGCCCCGGCGGCGGGGGCGAGGAGGAACGCGCCCTCCGGCGGCACCTCCCCCGTGAACGCGTCGCCGCCGTCCCCCCGGGCGGACACCTCCACACGCCACCGGCCGGGCAGGGCCACGCGCGCCGGCGCCCCGGTGAAGCTCACCACCACGACCCGACGGTCGCCGCCCCACGTGCGCAGGTAGGCGAGCACGCCGGGCGGGGCGTCGAGAAGCCGCACGAGACCCCGGCGCAGCGCCGGCGACGACCGCCGCGCCGCGAGGAGCCGCCGGTACAGCCACAGGACGGACCCGCGGTCCTCACGCTGCGCGGAGACGCTGCGCCGGGCGGCGTCGGGCGGGAACGGCAGCCACGGCGGTTCGCCCCACCCGTGGCCGGGACCGGGATCCCAGGGGATCGGCGCCCGGCACCCGTCGCGTCCCCCCGGGTCGACGCGGCGCGCCGCGGGGACGGAGGCGTCCTGCAGCCCCAGCTCCTCCCCCTGGTAGACGAACGGCGTGCCGCGCAGGGTGAGGAGCAGCACCGCCGCCGCCCGCACCCGCCGCTCCCCCCCGCCGACGCGCGACGCGAAGCGCACCACGTCGTGGTTCGACAGGACCCAGGTGGGCCAGGCGCGCGCACGCCCCACCTCGCGGTCCACCCCGTCGATCAGCTCCCGCCACGCACCGGCATCCCACGCCGCATCCAGCGACAGGAAGTTGAAGACGAGGTGCAGCTCGTCCCCCCGCCCGTAGTAGGCGGCGATGCGCGACGTGCCCCGCAGCGTCACCTCGCCGACCACGACCCTCTCCCCCGGCCAGGCGTCGACGACGCGCCGCACCCCGCGCAGGATCTCGTGCGTGCGGGGATCGTCGTTCAGCCCCGCCCACGCCGCGTCCCCGAGGGACGCCGGCTGGTCGGCCAGGCGCGGATCCTTCCCCACGCAGTGCACGGCGTCGACGCGGAAGCCGTCGACCCCGCGGGCGAGCCAGAACCGGAGGGTGTCGTGCATCGCCGCGGCCACCTCCGGGTTCCCCCAGTTCAGGTCCGGCTGCTGCGGCAGGAACAGGTGCAGGTACCACTGCCGCGTCGCGGCGTCCCACGTCCAGGCGGGCCCGCCGAACGCGGACCGCCAGTTGTTCGGCGGCTTCCCGTCCCGCCCGTCGCGCCACACGTACCACCCGCGGCGGCGGGACCCGCGGGACGCGCGCGACTCGAGAAACCACGGGTGACGGTCCGAGGTGTGGTTCGGGACCCAGTCGAGCAGCACCCGCAGCCCGCGGACGTGCGCGTCGCCGATGAGACCGTCGAGATCCCGCAGGGTCCCGAACGCGGGGTCGACGGCGCAGTGGTCGGCGACGTCGTACCCCATGTCCGCCATCGGGGACCGGTACACCGGCGACAGCCACACGGCGTCGACACCGAGCCACGACAGGTGATCCAGGCGGGCGCGGATCCCGGCGAGGTCGCCGCTGCCGTCGCCGTCCCCGTCGGCGAACGACCGGGGATACACCTGGTAGACGACGCCGTCCTGCCACCACGGCGCCGTCCCCGGATGCGTCAACGGCCCCCGTCCGCCGCGGACACCTGGTACTCGCGCAGGAACCCCTCGAAGAGGCGCAGGTGGCGCTCCTCGTCGCGAAGGATCCCGATCGCCAGGTCCTGCGTCACCCAGTCGTAGCCCTCGCAGGACGCGATGATCTCGCGGTAGTGGGCCGCCGCGGCGCGCTCCGCCGCGATCACGCCCTTGATGACGTGGACGACGTCGGTCTGGTTCTCCGGCGGCTGCAGCTCCGGCTGCGTCGGCGGGAAGGCCATCGAGCCGGGCACGACACCCCACAGCTCCTTGATGCGCTCCCCGAACCGGCGGGCGTGGTCGAGCTCCTCCGCGACGTCCTCCTCGAGGACCTCGCGGATCTCCTGGGCCCGTACCCCGTCCGGGTTGATGCTGGCCGCCAGGTAGTTCATCACCGTCTCGATCTCCATCCAGTACGCGCGCTCGAGCAGGTCGAGGATGCGCCGCGCCCGCGGCTCCGCGTCGCGTGCACGGGGGTCGGTGGGTGCGATGGAGGTCATGGCGCTCCTTCCGGTCGCGGTGTCCACGTGCCGGTACCCGGGGGCGCCCGCGAGGTAAACGGAGGTGCGCCGAAGGAAGTGCGCCGCCCGGCGGGTCAGGCGGCCGGCACGCGGCCCCGGCTGAGGCGCCCACCGAGCGTCGCGCGGGTCACGCATTCCGCGTCGCCGCGTGACGGAGGCCGGGCGACGCCGGATCCCGCCGAACAGCCCGTCACGTCTCCCCGGGCACCTCCCCTCCGGACGAGCCGGGCCGCGGGAGGCCGGCGGGCGTCACCCGCGCCGCTGTGCCCGTGCGATCGCGTCCGCCAGCTCACCCTTCGTCATCTTCGAGCGGCCCCTGATGCCGATCCTCCTGGCCCGTTGGTACAGCTCCTCCCGGGTGCGTCCCTCGACGTCGACGCCGCCGTACGTGCGGCCCGCGCCCTGCCCCGCCCGGGGGTCGGACGGGCCGCGCCGCGTCTTCGGCTCCCAGTGGTCGCCGACCTTCTCGAACGAGTGCTTCAACACCGCATACGCGGTGCGGTGCGCAAGCTCGCCCTCCCCGTAGGTGCGGACGGCGCTGTCATGCGCCTTCGCCCACGTCCGCTGCGCCTTCGCCGGGGACCTCCTCAACGTCCGCGGCAGATCCTCCATGCCTGGCATCGGTCCTCCCTTCCCGTCTCCCCAAGCTCGCTACCCCCCGTCCCCCCGGCGAAACCCGCGTCGCGGCGCCGGTTTCCCCGGGGCGGCGCCGGGTAGCCCAACGGTCACCATGGACGAGCGCTCCCCCACCGCGGTCACGTCCGCGCCACCGCCCCCCGCCGCGGAGGACGTGGCGCATGTGCCCCGCCACCCGCGGGTGATGCGCGTCCCCGCCGTCGCGCCGCTCGCCCCGATGGTGGGCTGGCTTGCCGCCTGGGGGATCGCGGCCGTCGCCGCGGCGTGCCTCCGCGAGGCGGACGTCGCCCTCGGCCTCGGCCTCGGGATCGCCGACAGCGCCGCCGTCGAGGACGGGGTCCGGCCCGGGCTGTGGCTCCTCGTCATCCAGGCCGGGGCGTTCCTGATCGGCGGCTACGCCGCGGCGCGGATGGCCCGCGGCAACGGCATGACCCACGCGACCCTCGCGTGGGTCGTGGCGATGCTCGCGACCGGCGCCGACGCCGTCACCGGCGCGATCCGCGACACCGCCGGGGTCCTCGCCCGGCTCGACATCCCGTACTGGGCCCGGACGGGGCTCGGCACCGAATGGGACACGGCGGTGGCGCTGGGCGCGTTCGCCGTCGCCGCCCTCATCGGCGCCCTCCTCGGGGGC
>JBFLWO010000231.1:0-4480 GCA_040757755.1 Actinomycetota bacterium | reverse complement strand
ATCACCTCGACGGGGTCCCCGGCGTCGCGGCGCACGACGCGCGCGAGGTGCCGGGAGTCCTCGTCGGGAAGCCGCAGCGTCGCGCCGGGCGTCACGGGCTCCCGCGCGACGTAGCGGAAGACGTGCCTCACCGGCCGACCCGGATCGCCGCCCACCCCTCCTCCTCCACGCGGTCCCGTTCCCGCAACCCCAGCGGGGCGAACGCCGCCAGGACGTCCGGCGCCTCCTCCACGCGCAGGCCCGACAGCACGGCGGCGCGCGGCGGTGCGGCGGCGAGCGCGCCCGCGAGGGTCCGGAGCAGCGTGGCCGTGAGGTTCGCGAGCACCGTCTCGGCGGCGGGCAGGCGGTCGCGGGCCAGGTCGCGCCGCGCGACGACGAGGCCCACGCCGTTCGCCCGCGCGTTCGCGATGGTGGCCTCGACGGCGAGGGGGTCCGCGTCGAGCGCCCACACCGGGTCGTGGCCCAGCCGCCGCGCCGCGATCGCCAGGATGCCGGAGCCGCAGCCCACGTCGACGAGCGGCCCCGGGGGGAGGGCGGCGAGAAGCGCGAGGCAGCCGCGCGTCGTGGCGTGCTGGCCGGTGCCGAACGCCATGCCCGGGTCGACGACGACGTCGGCGAGGCCGGGGCGCGGCGGCTCCCACGGGGGCCGCACCAGCAGCCGCCCCGCGATCTCCACGGGCTTGTGGAACGCGAGCATCGCGTGCCGCCAGGAGTCGTCCTCGTCCTCCACCGCGACGGACGCGGCGACCGACGCGGCGCCGAGCGCGGCCGCGGCGTCGCCGGCGACCCGCGCCGCACGGGCGCGCGGCACCCAGGCGTCGAGGGTCACGCGGCCGTCCGGGAGGACGGTCTCGCGACACCCCGCCCCCAGGGCGTCCCCGGCCACCGCCAGCGCCAGCGGCGCGTCGTCCGCCGCCAGCGTCAGCGAGACGCGGGCGAGCGGCACGGCGCCGGCGTCAGCGGAAGGCCTGCTTGATGCGTCCGAAGAAGCCCTCGTCGTCCCGGTAGCTCTTCTCGGTCAGGTGCTCCGACAGGCGGGCGACCGCCTCGCGGCCCGCCTCCGTCGTCACCTTCGGGACCTGCACCTCGATCACGATGCGCTGGTCGCCGCGGCCGCGCCCCTGCAGCGACGGGAAGCCACGGCCCTTCAGCACGATCTCCTCGCCGGGCTGGGTGCCGGGCCGAAGCTGGACCTCCTGCTCGTCCTCCACCGTCGGCACCGTCGCCGTCCCGCCGAGCATGGCGGTGGTGACGGGCACCACGAGCCGCGTGACGATGTCGAGGCCCTCGCGCTCGAACCGCTGGTCCGGGGTGACGCGCACCTCCACGTACAGGTCGCCGGCGGCGCCCCCGGGCGCCCCGGCGTGGCCGCGTCCGGCGAGGCGGATCCGCTGGCCGTGCGCGATGCCGCCCGGCACCTGCACCTGGAACCGCTTCACCGCGACGGTCCGCCCGCGGCCCGCGCACTCCTCGCACTTGTCCAGCACGATCTCGCCGTCTCCGCGGCAGTCGCCGCAGATCTCGGTGCGAAGGAACTGGCCGAACGGGCCCCGCGCGACGGACCGCACCTGCCCCTGCCCGCCGCAACGGCGGCAGCGCTCGACACGCCCGCCCGGGCGGGCGCCGCTGCCGGCGCACGCCGCGCACACCTCGATGAGCTCGGCCTCCACGTCCTTCTCCACCCCGAGGGCGGACTCGGTGAACGTGACCTCCGTCGCGACCAGGACGTCGTCGCCGGGGGGCGGGCGGCGCCGGCCGGAGCGGCCCTGCCCGAAGATGTCCCCGCCGAAGAACGCGTCGAACAGGTCCTGGAAGGACGCGAAGTCCCCCATGTCGGGGCCGGGACGCCCGCGCAGGCCCTCGTGGCCGTACCGGTCGTACGTCTCGCGCGACTCGGCGTTCGACAGGACCTCGTACGCCTCCGCGACCTCCTTGAAGCGCGCCTCGGCGGTCGGATCGTCCTGGTTGACATCCGGGTGGAGCTCGCGCGCCAGCCGGCGGAAGGCCTTCTTGATCTCGGCCTCGGTCGCCTCGCGCGGCACGCCGAGGATCTCGTAGTAATCGCGCCGGGACGTGGCCATTCGGACGGGTCGCAGAGTAGCAGGGAGGGCCGGGCTCGCCCTCTCCGCTCATCGGCGCGGCGGGGCGCGCGCTGTAGCCCGGGGCCCGTCCCGGGGGGGCCGCTCCTCCCCGCCCGCCCGACCGGACGTCCCATTTCGGAAACCATCGTTGCCAAAAGGTGGCCGGGAAGCTATGTTCCCGCCACCTTGGCCACGACGTTAGGGCAGCCGAACACATCGGCGGTGCCTCTGGGCACCGCGCCGGTGCGGGTCCGCGGGGCCGGCAAGGCCTTCGGGGCCGTGCGCGCCGTCGACGGGGTCGACCTCGACGTCGCCGCCGGCGAGATCCTCGCCCTGCTCGGCCCGAGCGGCTGCGGCAAGACGACCCTCCTCCGCGTCCTCGCCGGCTTCGAGCGGCCCGACGAGGGCGACGTCGAGATCGCCGGCGCCACCGTGGCGGACGCCGCCACCTGGGTGCCGCCGGAGCGGCGGCGCGTCGGGATGGTGTTCCAGGACTACGCCCTGTTCCCCCACCTCACGGTCGCCGCCAACGTCGGCTTCGGCCTGCCCCGCGCGGCGCGCGCCGCCCGCGTCCCCGAGGTCCTCGCCCTCGTCGGCCTCGCCGACCTCGGCGGCCGCTACCCCCACGAGCTGTCCGGCGGCCAGCAGCAGCGCGTCGCGCTCGCCCGGGCCCTCGCCCCCCGCCCCGAGGTGGTCCTGCTCGACGAGCCGTGGAGCAGCATCGACCCGGTGCTGCGCAGCTCCGTCCGCGAGGACGTCACCGCCATCCTGCGCGAGAGCGGCGTTACCACGGTGCTCGTGACCCACGACCGCGAGGAGGCGTTCGCGCTCGCCGACCGCGTCGCCCTGATGCGCGACGGGCGGATCGTCCAGTGCGGCGCCCCCGAGGACCTGTACTTCGCCCCGGTCGACCCGTGGGCCGCCGAGTTCGTCGGCGCCGCGAACATCGTGCCCGGGGACGTCGCCGGCGGGCGGGTCGCGACCGCGCTCGGCGCGTTCCCCGTCACCGGGGACGGCGCGCCACGCTGCGTCCAGGCCCTCATCCGCCCGGAGCTCGTCGAGCTGCACACGGACCCGGAGGGCACCGCCACGGTGCTGTCCCGCGAGTTCCGCGGCCACGACATCTTCTACCGGGTGCGGCTGGGCGACGGCACCGTCATCTGCTCCCAGCGCCCCTCCACCGAGAACGTGCACCTCGGTGACCACGTGACCGTCAGGCCCCACGCCCGGCCGGTGACCGTCTTCCCCTGACCCCGGCACGGGTGGAACGCACCGCGGCACGGCACCGCCGCACGCCCGACCCATCGAGAAGGAAGGAACACATGAGGCGACTCGCGCTGCCCGCGCTCGCTGCCCTCGCCCTCGGCGCCGCCGGGGCGCTCGCCGCCTGCGGCGACTCCGGCCCCACCCTCACCGTCTACTCCGGCCGTGAGGAGGGCATCGTCGGGCCGCTCCTGGAGGGCTTCGAGAAGGAGACCGGCATCGACGTCGAGGTCCGCTACGGCGACAGCGCCGAGCTCGCCGCGACGATCTCCGAGGAGGGCGGCAACTCCCCCGCCGACGTCTTCTTCGCCCAGGACGCCGGGTCCCTCGGCTCCATCGTGGACCGCCTCGCACCCCTGCCCGCCGCCACCCTGGACCGCGTCCCGGCCCAGCTGCGCGACCCCGAGGGACACTGGGTCGGCACGTCCGGCCGCGTCCGCGTCGTCGCCTACAACACGGAGACGTACAAGGAGGGCGACCTTCCCGACGCGATCCTCGACTACGTCGACCCCCGGTTCCGCAACCGGGTCGGCATCGCCCCCACGAACGCGTCGTTCCAGGCCTTCGTCACCGGCATGCGCCTCTCGCTCGGCGACGAAAGGACCCGCGAGTGGCTCACCGCGCTGAAGGACAACGGCGCCAAGGTGTACGAGAAGAACCTTCAGATCGTCGAGGCCGTCGCCTCCGGCGAGGTGGACCTCGGCCTCGTGAACCACTACTACCTGTACCTGCACAAGAAGGAGCAGCCGGACGCCCCCGTCGCGAACCGGTTCATGCGGGCTGGCGACCCCGGTGGCCTCGTGAACGTCGCCGGCGCCGGCGTGCTGGCGAGCTCCGACGACGCGGAGGACGCGAACCGGTTCGTCGAGTACCTCCTGTCGGAGGAGGGACAGCGGTTCTACGTCGAGGAGGCCCGCGAGGCCGAGTACCCGGTCGCGGCGGGCGTGAAGCCGGCCGCGGGCCTGCCGCCCCTCTCGTCCCTGAAGGGGCCGGACGTGCCCCTGGAGTCGCTCGGCGGCGAGCTCGAGGAGACCCTTGAGATGCTGAGCGAGGTCGGCCTGACGTCGTGACGACCGCCGGCCGGGAGCGGGGTGCCGTCGGCCGCCGGCGCGGCCGTCCGGCGCCCCTGCTCCTGG
>JBFLWO010000230.1:0-4488 GCA_040757755.1 Actinomycetota bacterium | reverse complement strand
ACCACGGGCACGCCGCCCAGGGTGCGGACCAGCGCCGCCTGCTCCTCCGCGCGGCGCGCCGCGGTGATCCCGACGCGCGCCCCCGTCAATCGCCCAGTTCGATGTACAGCCAGCCGTCCCGCTCGACCACCGTGAACACCTCGACACTGTCACATCCGTCGCCGCCGGAGACCGCCTTGCCGGTGACGAGGTCGAACCGCCGCGCGTGCAGCGGGCAGGTGACGGTGTCGCCGCCGACCAGGCCGTCGGCGAGGGGGCCCTTCTTGTGCGGGCACTCCGCGGAGATCGCGTGGAACCCGGTGTCGGTGCGGAACACCGCCAGGCGGCGCCCCTCCACCGACACGGCGCGCCCTTCGTACATGGGGACGTCCTCGACGCGGCCGATGGCGACCAGGACGCAGGTGTTCGTCGTCATGCGATCTCCTTGTCGTCGTCCTCGAACGAGGTCATGGATCCGTCCGCGGGGGGGCCGACGAGCGCGGGCTCCGGGTCCTCCCCGAGGTCGTGGAACTCGGTGCGGGCGCCGGCGGCGGCCGCCTCCCACGGGTCCCGGGCCGCGGCCCGGGCCAGGGCGAGCCGCTCGCGCAGGGCGGCGGGCTCGCCGGTGGACTCGTCGAGCACCGCGGCCTTGATCGTGTCGAGGCCGACGCGCTCCACGAAGTCGTAGGTGCGCTCCAGGTACTCCGCGTGCTCCCGGTAGTACTGGAGGAATGTGGACGACACCTTGACGACGTCCTCCGCGGTGTCGACGCGGGCGAGGAGGTCGCCGCGCCGCACCGTGGAGCCGGCGGCGCCTCCGACCAGGATCTCCCAGCCGCCCTCCACGGCGACGACCCCGATGTCCTTCACCAGCGCCTCCGCGCAGTTGCGGGGGCAGCCGGACACCGCGCCCTTCACCTTGTGCGGCGTGTAGAGACCCTCCCACGCCTTCTCGAGCGCGATGCCGAGGTCGATCGAGTTGTCGATGCCGAAGCGGCAGAACTCCGCGCCGACGCAGGTCTTCACGGTGCGGATCGCCTTCGCGTACGCGTGGCCGCACGGCATGCCGAGCTCCTGCCACATCGCGGGGAGGTGCTCCTTCTTCACGCCGAGCAGGTCGATGCGCTGGCCGCCGGTGATCTTCACCATCGGCACCTCGTAGCGCTCGGCGACGTCGGCGATGCGGCGCAGCTCGTCGGGGGTGGTGACCCCCCCGTAGATGCGCGGCACCACCGAGAAGGTGCCGTCCTTCTGGATGTTCGCGTGGACGCGGTCGTTGATGAACCGCGAGTGCGGCTCCTCCCGGTGGCGGTTCGCCGCGATGAGCGACACGAGGTACGCGACGCCCGGCTTGCAGGCGCCGCAGTCGCGGCCCGCCCCGCACGCCTCGGCGACCTCGCCGGCGGACCGCAGCCCCCGCTCCTTGATGACGGCGGCGACCTGCTCGCGGGTGAGGTTGCGGCACGGGCACAGGTAGGTGGCCTCGTCCGTGGCCTCCCCGACCTCGGCGGCGACGATCTCGGCGATGAGCGGCTTGCACTGGCCGCAGCCGGTGCCGGCGCGGGTGCAGGCCCGCACCTCGCTGGGGGCGCGCAGCCCCTTCTCGCGGATCGCCGTGAGGATGTCGCCCTTGCTGACGCCGTTGCAGGCGCACACCTGGGCGTCGTCCGGGAGGTCGCTCGCCTTCGCCTCGGCGGCGGCGGCGAGCGCGGCGAGCGGGTCGTCGACCTCGGCGCCGCGGGTCACCATCGCGACGAGGCTCTCCGCCCCCCGCGTGTCCCCCATGAGGATCGCGCCGACGGCGCGGCCCTCCGACACGATGAGGCGGCGGTACACGCCCGTCTCGGGGTCGGCGACGGAGACGCCGCCGTCCGCCATCGGGTCGCCGGCGGTGACGAGGTCGACGCCCATCACCTTCAGCGCCGCGGACGGCACCGTGCCCTCGTACCCGGCGGCGTCGTCGCCGGCGATGGTGCGCGCCGCGACCTTCGCCTGCTCGAAGATCGGCGCGACCAGGCCGTAGACGACGCCCCGGTGCTGGGCGCACTCGCCGACGGAGAAGACGTGCGGGTCGCTGGTGCGGAGGTTGTCGTCGACGAGGACGCCCCGCTCGCACTCCAGGCCGGCGGCCCGGGCGAGCGCGGTGTTCGGCCGGATGCCGGCGCACACCACCAGCAGGTCGCAGTCGAGGGTGGATCCGTCGGTGAACAGGAGGCCGCTGACGCGCCCGTCCGCCGACAGCACCTCGTGGGTGTTGCGGTCGACGAGCACCTCGACGCTGAGCTCCTGCATCTTCCCGGTGAGGAGCGAGCCGCCGAACGGGTCGAGCTGGCGCTCCATGAGGTGCCCCATGAGGTGCACGACCGTGGTCTGCACGCCGAGGGCGACGAGCCCGCGGGCGGCCTCCAGGCCCAGCAGGCCGCCGCCGAGGACGCAGGCCCGGGTGGTGCCGGCGGCCGCGGCGACCATCGCCTCGCAGTCCTCCGGGGTGCGGAACACGAGGACGTCGTCGCGGTCGATGCCGGGGATCGGCGGGACGAGGGCGGTGGACCCGGTGGCGACGACGAGCGTGTCGTAGGTGATGCGCTCGCCGGCGGCGGTCACGACGGCGCGCGCCGCCCGGTCGATGTCCGTGACCTCGACGCCGAGGTGCAGGTCGACGGCGTGGTCCTCGTACCACGTGTCGGGGCGGAGCTGCAGCGCCTCCGGGTCGCCGCCCGGCTCCAGCAGCGACGCGAGCTTGACGCGGTCGTACGGGGGGCGCGACTCGGCGCACAGCATCGCGACCGGCTTGTCGTAGCCCGCCTCGCGGAGCCGCTCCGCGACCGCCTGGCCGGCGATGCCGCCGCCGATGATGACCGTTCCGCTCATGCCGCCTCCCTCTTGGGTCGCACGATCGACTTGAAGCGGCACTGCGAGTAGAACGCGCCCGCCGGGTGGTAGTTCTTGACGTACTGCTTGAAGGCGCCGCACCAGCCGTAGGAGAGACCCTCCGGGGACTGCGCGAAGTTCTTGCAGGTGCGGCAGTCGTTGTGCGTGAGGCGCCGCTCCGCGGCGACCTCGTCGAGGGTGCGCAACATCAGGCGTCCTCCCCGGTCGCGAACGGCGCGAGGACCTCGGCGGGGACGCGGCCCTCCGGGTTCCCCACCTTCTCCTCCCAGAACCCGGGCACGAAGCGGTCGCCGGCGGTGAGCCGGCCCACCCACTTCACGCCCTT
Organism: Actinomycetota bacterium; assembly: GCA_040757755.1. Taxonomy (GTDB): domain Bacteria; phylum Actinomycetota; class Thermoleophilia; order Miltoncostaeales; family Miltoncostaeaceae; genus JBFLWO01. The sequence continues at coordinate 1,292 of JBFLWO010000230.1, read as the reverse complement.
GTAGCCCCACAGCCACGGCGGCTGCACGAAGCGCAGGGGCCCGCCGTTCTCCGCCGGGATGTCGCCGCCGTCGAGGCCCCAGGCGATGACGCCTTCACGGACGTCGGCGAGGCGCACGCAGCTGGCGTACGGCGGCACCACGCAGGCGACCGTGACGACGGTGGCGTCCGGCGCGATGCCGGCCTCGTCGAGGACGCGCCCCACCGTCACGCCGGTCCACCGGGCCGCCTTCCGCGACCAGCCCCACACGCAGTGGAAGTCGAGGGCGACCTCCCGCCCGCCGAGGGTCTTGAGGTCGTCGATGTCGAGCACGAGCTGCCGGGCGACGAGCCCGTCGACGGCGAGTGTCCAGCGGGGGTCCGTCGGCACCTCGGCCTCGAGGTGCACGGGGGGGAGCTGGTGCACGAGGCGCTGCACGCGCTGCGGCTTCGTTGTGGTCGTCATCGGGGGGCTTTTCGCGTCCTCAGGCGGGGTTCGGAAGCGTTCCGGTGAGTCCGGCGAGGGTAGGACGCGGCCCCGTCGGTGAGTAGGGACGAATCGTCCGAGCTTCCCCGGGGGTCGAGCTGGATGGTTCATCCAAACCCGCGAGGAGGGCGCGGGCGCGCAGGGCGACGGACAGGGCGAGCCGCGCCTCCGCGTCGTCCAGGCTGCGGCCGGTGAGCTGCTCCGCCCTGCCGAGGCGGTACAGGAGGGTGTTGACGTGCACGTTGAGCCGCCGCGCCGCGGCCCGCATGTTCCACCCCTCGCTGACGAGCGCCTCCAGCGTCTCGAGCAGGGGGGCGGCGGCGGGGCCGCTCTCCCCGTGGCGCAAGAGGGCGCCGAGCCACTCGTCGACGTAGGCGGTGAGCCGGTCCGCGTCGGTGATCTCCAGCAGGAGGCGCTCCACCCCGAGGCGGGCGTAGGCGGCGACGCCGCCGCGGCGCTTGGACCGCTGCAGGATCTGCAGGGCCTGGCGGGCCTCCTCCGCGAGCCGGCGCAGGTCGGCGGGGCCGCCGGGCTGCGCCCCGATGCCGGCGCTCAGCGACACGCCGCCGGCGCGGGCGCCGGCCGCCTCGATCGCGGCGCGGGCGAGGCGCTCCACCTCGGCGAGCTCCGGCTCCCCGGGGACGAGCAGCACGAAACCGGTGCCGCGCTCCACCACCAGGCCGCCGGTCTCGGCGAGCAGGTCGCCGATGGCGCGGGCGGCGCGGCGGCGGGTGACCTCGGCGGAGATCGCGCGGGTGCCGCCCGCGTCGTCCGGCTCGACCACCACGACCCACACGCGCCCGCGGATGCGGAACCCGAGGCGGGCG
>JBFLWO010000229.1:0-4492 GCA_040757755.1 Actinomycetota bacterium | reverse complement strand
TGCGCCCCGCCCGCGCAGCGCGGTCAGGCGGTGAGCGGCACGCCGAGCTCACCCGGCATGACCGTCTGGTACAGGCCGAAGAGCTCGGGCCCGTAGGGGGTCTGGCCGACGACCGCGGACGTGCCGCCGTCCACCACGAGCACGCTGCCGGTCATGTAGCTCGACGCGTCGGAGGCGAGGAGCAGCAGGGGGCCGACGAGCTCCTCCGGGCGGCCGGTGCGCCCCAGCGGCGCCTGCGCCTCCACCCGCTCGCGCCACACGGGGGCGGCGAGCACCGCGTCGGTCATCTCGCTGGGGAACCAGCCGGGGCAGATCGCGTTCACCCGCACCCCGCGGTCCGCCCACGACACGGCGAGCGCGCGGGTGACGTTGAGGACCGCCGCCTTCGCCGCCTGGTAGGCGGGCGGGAAGTGCGGCATGCCGGCCAGCCCCGTGTACGACGAGATCACGATGATCGAGCCGCCGCCGGCGGCGAGCATGCTGCGCCCGGCGGACTGGCACGTGTACCAGGTGCCGGAGAGGTTCACCGCGATCGACTGTTCCCACAGCTCGGGCGGGAGCCGCTCCGGGAGGGAGAAGCCCTCCGGCACCGCCCCGGCGTTCGCGACGCACACGTCGAGGCGGCCGAACCGGTCCACCGCGGCGGCGACCGCGTCGTCCACCTGCGCCGGGTCGGTCACGTCGCAGGTCACGGGCAGCGCGGTGCCGCCGGCCGACGCGATGGCCTCCGCCACCTCCTCCAGGCGGTCGGTGCGCCGGGCGGCGAGCACGACGTTGGCGCCGGCGTCGGCCAGGGCGGCGGCGAACACGGCCCCCAGACCGGACGAGGCCCCGGTGACGAGGGCGGTGCGCCCGGTGAGGTCGATGGTCGGTGCGTGTGGCACGGGGTCCTCCCTGGGATCGGGTGTGCTTACGCTGTAAGCATGGCTTACGCCGTAAGCTACGGCCCGTGACCGGGGCACGTCAACCATGAGCACCGCGCCGGACCGCCGGCCGCTCACCCGGGAGCGCATCCTGGCCGCGGCCCTGCGGCTGATCGACGCGCGCGGCCTGGACGCGTTCAGCATGCGCACCCTCGGGGCCGAGCTCGGGGTGCAGGCCATGTCGCTGTACCGCCACCTGCCCGGCCGGGAGGCGATCCTCGACGGCGTCGTGGCGCTCCTGCTCGACGAGGTCGCCTGGGCCCCCCGCGGCGGCCCCTGGCCGGAGGAGCTCGCCGAATGGGCGCGCGCCTACCGGCGCGTCGCGCTCGACCACCCCAACGCCTTCCCCCTCGTCGCCGACCGCCCCGCGGCCGGGTACGTCGCCGCCCGGGAGGGGGCGGAGCGGACCCTGGGGCGCATGGTCGCCGACGGGCTCACCCCGCGGGAGGCCGCCCACGCCCTGCGGGTCGTGGTGCGCTACGTCGTGGGCTTCAGCCTGGCGGGCATCTCCGGGGGCGCCGACGCGGCGCACGCCGCCGCGCGGCTCGCCGGCGACGGCTACCCCCTGCTCGCCGAGCTCGTCGCCGACGCCGGCCCCGGCCCCGACGACGAGGTCTTCGAGCTCGGCCTGCGCCTCATCGTGGAGGGGCTCCGGGCGGAGCTCACCTCCCGAGGAGCGGCCCGAGGTCGTCGAGGTCGAGGGGACGCGCGCCCGCCGGAGCCGTGACCTCCACCCGGGCGTCGAAGGCCGAGAAGTCCAAGGTCGCCGCGAGTGTCAGGGAGGTGACGTCCGGCAGGGACCGCAGCGGGCCCCGCGCCGCGAGGTCGATCACGACGCGGCGCACGAGCAGGTCCTCACGCCCGATCCACGCGTCCGCCGTCCCCCGGCGGATCGCCGACGCGTCCTCTCGGACCGGGGCGGATCCCCCGGTCAGGGCCGCAAGCTGCCCGGCGAGGTCCGTGAGCGCGGCGGCGCCCAGCCTCCCGGCGACGTGCACGGTCGGGGTCCCGTCCAGGTCCTCGCGGCCCGCGACGCGGGGGTCCTCGAGCCAGCCGAGCACCGCCGCCGGCATCCGCTCCGGCCTGGTGCGCGCCAGCGCGGCCGCGGGGGTCCCCAGGCGGAAGTCCCGGCCGAGGACCGTGAGGTAGAGGGAGTCGCCGACGCGGGTGAGGTTCCCCTGGATCGGGAACCCCTGCGCGGTGAGCTCCACGTCGATGGACATGAGCTTCGGCCGGGCCAGGCGCCCGTGCGCCGACAGCTCCACGGGCCCCGCGAACAGCGCCGCGGCGCCCGTCGCGCCCGCGACCCGCGTGTCGGCACGCGCGTCGATGTCCACCCGGACGCTCCGCAGCGCCAGGGCCGTGTCCGTCGCCACGGCCACGATCCGCCCCGGGGTGAGGCCGGCGGTGCGATCCGGGCCCCCGCCGCCGTCGCCGCAACCGGCGGCCAGGAGGGCGGCGGACACCGCGATCGCCGCCGCGCGTGCGAGGGCGGCGAGCGCGCCGGATGCCCCCGGCCGTCCCATGTGACGCGGTATACCATGGCGCCCCGCATGCCACGAAACCTTGCTCTCGTGCCCGTCGGCGTCGGCGCGGCGTACGGCCGGCCCGGGGACGTCCAGAGCGCGTACCTCGTGCGGGCGGCGGACCGCACCGTGTGCCTGGACCTCGGGGCGGGGACGCTGAACCGGATGTGCGCGCACGTCGCCCCCGAGACCCTCGACGCGGTCGTGATCTCCCACCTGCACCCCGACCACTGCGCCGACCTGTTCGCCCTGCGCGTCTACATGGCGTGGGGGCCGGGCGCGGGCCGCCGGCTGCGGATCCTGGGGCCGGCCGGGCTGCGGGACCGGCTCGTCGCGTTCAGCGGGTCCGAGGGGTGGGACCGGTGCATGGACTTCGAGGAGCTGCAGGCCGGGGGAGGGGAGGTGGACCTCGGCGGCGGGCTCGTGCTGCGCTACGCGGAGGTGCCGCACCTGCCGCCCACGTTCGCGTCGCGCCTCGACTTCCGCGGCGCCTCCGTCTGCTTCGGCGCGGACTGCGGCCCGAACGACGCCCTCCCCGCCCTCGCCGACGGCTGCGACGTCCTCCTCGCCGAATGCTCGTTCGGCGCCGCCGAGGCGTCCGCCGACGTGGGGCACCTGAACGCCCGCGACGCCGCCGCCATCGCGGAGCGTGCCGGCGCCGGGCGTCTCGTCATGACGCACCTGTACCCCGAGCACGACCCCGACGCCGCCCTCACCGCCGCCCGCGCCGCGACCGCGGTGCCCGTGGAGTGGGCCGTCCCCGGCCACGAGGTCGCAGCATGAGCGCACGCCCTCCGCAAGGCGCGTCGCGCCGCCGTGCACTCGCCCTCGCCGCGATCCTCAGCCTGCTCATGCCCGGCCTCGGGCACGTCTACATCGGGCGCTTCGCCCGCTCGCTGATCTGGTTCGGCGGATCGCTCCTCATCGCCGCGATCCTTCGCGGCGGGGACCTCGCGATGTGGGTGCCGATCGCGATGTTCACGGTGGTCGGGCTCGCCGCCGCCGGCGACGCCTGGCTCATGATCCGCTTCCGCGTGCGGGAGGGGTGAGAGCGACATGTCCCCCAACCGCGACACCCGCCACGGGTAGACTGCCGCGATGGCCGCGGAACCGGACGAGCACGCCGACGACGCCGCCACGGGGGTGGACGCCCCGCCGGAGCCCGCGAACCAGGCCGCGCCGGCCGGTAAGTCGCGCGCCGGCTTCGACGACCGCCAGGCGCGGTTCCTGTGGCGCCGCTTCAAGGAACGGGGCGACCGGGCGGCGCGCGACCAGCTGATCGTGATGTACGCGCCGCTCGTGCGTTACGTCGCGGGACGCATGAGCAGCGCGCTCCCCTCCCACGTGGAGGAGACCGACCTCATCTCCTACGGGCTCATCGGCCTCATCAACGCGGTGGAGCGGTTCGACCCGGCGCGTGCCGTGAAGTTCGAGACGTACGCGGTGGCGCGCATCAAAGGCTCCATCATCGACGAGCTGCGCTCCCTCGACTGGGTGCCGCGGTCCGTGCGTGCCAGGGCCCGCGAGATCGAGCGGAAGGCGACCGAGCTCGAGCACCGGCTGCAGCGCGCCCCCACCGACGAGGAGCTCGCCGAGGCGCTCCACATGGAGGTGGAGGACTTCCAGGCGGCGATCACCCAGATCTCGAACTCCTCGATCGTCGCGCTCGACGAGATGTGGTCCCTGTCGTCCGGCGGCGAGCCGCTGTCGCTGATCGACACGATCGGCGACACGAAGCTCTCCAACCCGGAGGACCTCCTGCAGGTGACGGAGCTCCGCGAGACGCTCGCCGACGCCATCGCCCGCCTGCCGGAGCGGGAGAAGATCGTCGTCGCGCTCTACTACTACGACGGCCTCACCCTCCGCGAGATCGGCGAGGTGCTCGGCGTCACGGAGAGCCGCGTCAGCCAGCTCCACACCAAGGCGATCCTGCGCCTGAAGGGACGCCTGGGCGAGCACCTCGCGTCCCGCGACGAGGAGTAGCGACCCCGCGCGGGCGGCGCCGGGCCCGCCGTGGGAATGTACGGTCCGCGGACGAGTGGG
>JBFLWO010000228.1:0-4509 GCA_040757755.1 Actinomycetota bacterium | reverse complement strand
CGGCGAGGAGGCCCCGGCGGCCGGGCGGGGCGCCATGCAGAGGGCGAGGAGCAGGGCTGCGGCGGCCAGGATGACCGGCCACGGCCGTGCGAGGTTTCGGGCATGGCTCCCGCGGGGCGGCATGCGGAGCAGCTTCGCAGCGACCCCCGGCGGTCGCGCCACCCGCCCGTCTAGTCCGCGACCCCCCGGACGTCCAGTTCCCGGCCGTCGCCGCCGCGCGGCCAGTCGATCCCGAGGAAGGCGAGGAGGGCGTCCTGGTAGGCGGGGTACGGCGCGCGGGCGCGCAGGTCGTCGACGATGCGGGCGTCGCCGCCGAGCACGGTGCGAAACGGCGCGGCGGGGTCCGTCGCGGCCTGCACGACGACGCGCGCCACCTCCTCCGGCCCGATCGCGTACCGCTCCCGCAGCATCCCGAGCGCCCCCCGCACGGCGGGGAGGAGCTCCGCGTACGCGCCCTCGCCGTGCGCCGCCGCCCCGGTGCGGCGCGTCGACCGGCCGAACTCCGTGGCGATCATGCCGGGCTCGACGAGCGCGACGCGCACCCCGTACGGGCGCGTCTCGATCGACAGGGACTCCGCCAGGAGCCCCATCGCCGCCTTCGACGCCTGGTAGTAGCCGAGGAGGGGGATCGGCAGCCGCGCCGCGATCGACGACACGAACACCGCCGCGCCTCCGCCCGCGTCGCGCATCGCCGGCAGCGCCGCCTGCACCACGCGCGCCGCCCCGAACACGTTCGTCTCGAACATCGCGCGGACCTCGTCGAGGTCCGCCTCGTCCTGCGCGCCCATCACCGCGAAGCCGGCGTTCAGCACGACGGCGCCGAGCGCGCCGCCCGCCACGTCCTCGGCGCGGGCGACGCCATCACGCACCTCGCCGTCGTCCGTCACGTCGAGCGCCACCACCGTGAGGCCGGGATGCGGGCCGAGGCCGTCACGCGCCGTCGCGACGTCGCGGACGCCCGCCACGACCCGCCACCCGGCGGCGAGGAAGGCGTGCACGGTCGCACGGCCGACGCCGCGGGCGGCGCCGGTCACCAGCGCGACGGGGGGCTCGGGCGAGGGGGCGATCGGCGGTGTCGTGGGACGCGGGTGTGCGCTGCCAGGCGAGTGCCGGCGGGGCGACCTTACCTCCCGCGCGGCGACGCCGGCGGCGGCGCCTGCGCGCCCGCGCCGGCGGACGCCCCGTCCGGAACGGGCTCCACGGGGGCGACGGGCCGGACGATCGGCAGGCGCAGCGTGAAGCTCGAGCCGATGCCGGGGACGGAGGTCACGCCGATGTCGCCGCCGTGCGCGCGGGCCAGACCGCGGGCGATCGCCAGGCCGAGGCCCGCCCCGGCCCCCTCCCGCGCGCCGTCCGCCTGGTAGAAGCGGTCGAACACGAACGGCTGGGCCGCCGCCGGGATCCCCTCCCCCGTGTCCGTGACGGCGAGCGTCGCGGTGTCGCCGTGGCCGCGCACCGTCAGGGTGATCCGCCCGCCCCGCGGCGTGTGGCGCAGCGCGTTGTCCACGAGGATGAACGCGATCTGCTCGATGCGGGCGGAGTCGACGAGCACCGGCACCGGGTCGTCGGGCACGTCGACGTGCAGGCGGACCCCGTCGCGCTCCGCGAGCGCGGCGCGGGACTCCCCGACGCACTCCGCCACCGCGCCGAGCTCGCTCGCCTCGAGCTCCAGCGGCAGGGCGCCCGCGTCGAGGCGGGCGAGCTCGAGCTGCTCCTCCACCAGCCGCTCCAGCCGCGCCGCCTCCAGCGACATGAGCTCCAGGAACTCGCCGCGACGCTCCACCGGCAACCCCGGGTCCTCCATCAGCTCCAGGAACCCGCGGATCGCCGCGAGGGGCGTCTTCAGCTCGTGCGACACGTTCGCGACCAGGTCGCGCCGGGCCCGCTCCAGGCGGCGGTCCTCCGTGACGTCGCGCAGCGTCACCACCGCCCCGGCGGCCTGGTCGCGCAGCGCCGACACCGTGAGGGCGAGCTCGGTGCCGGTCGGCAGGGCGACCTCGGCGGCGAGCTGCCCGCGTCCGCCGCCCAGCACCCGGCGCACGCTTTCCGCCACGGGGGGCGGCAGGTCGTCGAGGCGCGCCGCCTCGCCCGGCGCGAGACCGAGGTAGCGTCGCGCCGCGTCGTTCGCGACGGTCACCTCGCCGTCGGCCCCCACGGCGAGGACGCCCTCGGCGAGCGCGGCGACGAGGCTCTGCGCCCGGTCCCGCTCGGCGCGCGTCTCGGCGACGAGGGCGTCGAGGCGCTCCGCCATGCTGTTCAGGCTGTCGCCGAGGGTCGACAGCTCCCGCGGCGACGACCCGCGGGCGCGTGCCGACAGGTCGCCGGCGGCGAGGGTCGCCGCCGTGCGCGCCAGGGCGCCGATGCGGCCGACGAGGAAGCGCGACAGCGCGAACCCGGCGAACGCCGCGAGGAGGAGCACGGCGACGATCGACAGGAACACGCGCCGCCGCACGATCCCGAGCTCCGACGCGTCGGCGTCGATGGGTGCCGCCGCCTCCAGCACCCCGCCGCCCGCGACCGGTGCCGCCGCATGCACGATCCTCTGCCCCGCCAGGTCCCGCAGGTCGTGGATCGGGCTGCCGAACTGCAGGGCGCCGCGCACCACGTCGTTCACGCCGGGCGGCAGGTAGCCGGGGCCCGCCTCGGCGACCAGCTCGCCGTCGGTGCGCCACAGCCGCACCTGGCCGTTCAGCTGCGCCTCGAGTCGGGTGACGAGCTGTTCCTGGCGGCTCGGCGAGAACGCGAGGCCCAGCTCGGCGGAGCGCCCCGCGGTGGACAGCGCCGCGGTGACCTCCCGCGCCTGCCGGTTCTCGCGGTCGCTGCGGACGCTCGACTCGAGGGTGGGGAGGACGACGAGGAGGACGGCGAGGCTCGCGACGGCGCCGACCCCCACGAACGCCGCCGCCAGCCAGCCGAACAGGCCGGCGCCCTTGAGGCGCCCGATCACCCGTCGGGGCCCTGCTGCCCCAGGGAGTACCCGACGCCGCGCACGGTGCGGATGATCGCCGGGTTCGACGGGTCCGCCTCGACCTTCTGCCGCAGGTGGCGGACGTGCACGTCGACGCTGCGCAGGTCCCCGTAGAACGAGCCCTTCCACAGGTGGTTCATGAGCTCCTCGCGGGTGAAGACCCGGCGGGGGGAGCGCGCGAGCTTCAGGAGGATCTCGAACTCGGAGAAGGTGAGGTACACCTCGGCGCCGTCGCGGCGCACGGTGCGGGCGTCGGGGTCGATCTCGACGTCCCCGACGCGGATCAGCTCCCCGGGGTCCGGCTCGGCGCGGGCACGCCGCAGGTTCGCCTTCACGCGGGACACGAGCTCGCGGGGGGAGAACGGCTTCGTGACGTAGTCGTCGGCGCCGAGCTCGAGGCCGAGGACCTTGTCGACCTCCTCGCCGCGGGCGGAGAGCATGATGATCGGGACGTTCCGCTCCGCGCGGATGCGGCGGCACACGTCGAGGCCGTCGATGCCGGGGAGCATGAGGTCGAGGACGACGAGGTCGATGCCGTCGCGGCCGACCACCTCGAGCGCCTCGTCGCCGCGGCTCGCGGTGACCACCTGGAACCCGGCGTCCCGCAGGGCGTACTCGACGATGCGGCGGATGGACGGCTCGTCGTCGACGACCAGGATGCGCTTCATGCGGGCAGGTCCTCCAGCGGGATCGGGCGGAGCGGGCCGCGGCGGGGTCGCGCCGCGGCGACGGCCCAGGCGAGGAGCAGGAGCCCGGGGATCTGCGCCACGTGGTAGAGGGACGTGGGGTCGAGGCCGGGGACCGGCTCCGACGCGGCGGGGAGGGCGCGGGCGGCCGCGGCCCCCATGCTGGCGACGAGCGCCGCCGCGACGGGCCACGCGAGCGGGTGGCGCCGGCGCAGCGCCATGACCCACAGGGCGAGCACCGCGAGCATCGTCACGCCCTCGCACAGGAGGATCGCGGCGATGCCCGCCCGGCCGGACGCGGCGACGGCGGCGTAGGCGATGAGGCTGCCGGACCGCAGCACCCAGAACACGCGGGAGCGCCCCTCCCCCAGCACCTCCACGACCGACGCGGCGAGCAGGTACGAGATGGCGACGACCACGATGCCGCTGATCACCGCCCAGCTCGGCCCGCTCCACGTGTCGGACCGGACGACGACGCCGTGGTGGACCGCCCCGGCGAGGGCGGCGGCGGACGCCCAGGCGAAGGAGCGCGTCCAGTGCGGGTGCACGCCGGGGGCGGCGCGCAGACGCAGCGCCAGCACCAGGGCGACGAGGCCGAGGGCGAGGTCGGTGAGCGAGGCGGCCGGCTCGACGAGCATGTGCCCGGGACACGGTAGCGGGTGGGGCGCCGTCGGGGACCCCCCCGGGTGGGGGGCGCCGGACGTCGCGGGGGCCGGCGGCGCTACCGTGCGGCGGGCGATGAGCGAGCGACCGCGGAACGAGGGACCGTCGAGCGGACGGCGGAGGCATGAGAGCCCGTACCCGGGCCCGCCGGCGCGTGAGGCACGCCGCCGTCCCGCCGCGGCGCCCCCACCG
>JBFLWO010000227.1:0-4522 GCA_040757755.1 Actinomycetota bacterium | reverse complement strand
CTGGATCACCCGCTTCAACGGCCGCGCCCCGTACACCGGGTCGTAGCCCTCCTCCGCCAGGCGCTCGAGCGCCGCGCCGGTCACCTCCAGCGTGATGCCGCGCTCCGCCACGCGGCGGCGCAGCGTGGCGAGCTGCAGCTCGACGATGCGGTCCAGGTCCGCGCGGGACAGCCGGTGGAACACGACGATCTCGTCCACCCGGTTCAGGAACTCCGGCCGGAAGCTCTCGCGCAGCGCGCCCAGCACTCGCGCGCGCGCCGTCTCCTCGTCGACGCCGTCGACCAGGAACTGGCTTCCGATGTTGCTCGTCATGATCACCACGGTGTTCTTGAAGTCGACGACGTGCCCCTGGCCGTCGGTGAGCCGCCCGTCGTCGAGGAGCTGCAGCAGCACGTTGAACACGTCGGGGTGCGCCTTCTCCACCTCGTCCAGCAGCAGCACCGCGTACGGCCGCCGCCGCACCGCCTCGGTGAGCTGGCCGCCCTCCTCGAACCCCACGTAGCCGGGCGGCGCGCCGATGAGGCGGGCCACCGCGTGCTTCTCCATGTACTCGCTCATGTCGATGCGGACCATGGCGCGCTCGTCGTCGAACATGAACTCCGCCAGGGCGCGCGCCAGCTCGGTCTTCCCGACGCCCGTCGGGCCCAGGAACAGGAACGAGCCGATCGGCCGGTTCGGATCCGCCAGCCCGGCGCGGGAGCGGCGCAGGGCGTTCGCGACGGCGACCACCGCCTCGTCCTGGCCCACGACCCGCTCGTGGAGGCGCTCCTCCATGCAGATCAGCTTCTGCACCTCCCCCTCCATCAGCTTGCTGACGGGGATCCCCGTCCAGGAGGCGACGACCTCGGCGACGTCCTCCTCGTCGACCTCCTCCTTCAGCATGCGGCGGCTGCGCTGCTGCTCGGCCAGCTCGTCGTTCGCCGCGGCCAGGCCGCGCTCCAGCTCCGGGATCGCCCCGAACTTCAGGCGGGCCGCCCCCTCCAGGTCCGCCTCCCGCTCCGCCCGCTCCAGCTCCACGCGGGCCTGCTCGATCTGCTCCTTGACCTCGCGGATCCGGCTGATCGTGCCCTTCTCCTGCTCCCAGTGGGCCCGCATCCCCCCCGCCTCCTCGCGCAGCTGCGCGAGCTCGGCGGCGATCGCGTCGCGCCGGGCGACCGACGCCGCGTCGGTCTCCGGCTTGAGGGCCTGCTCCTCGATCTCGAGCTGCACGATGCGTCGCTGCACCTGGTCGAGCTCGCTGGGCACCGAGTCGATCTCGATCCGCAGCCGGCTCGCCGCCTCGTCCACCAGGTCGATCGCCTTGTCCGGCAGGAACCGCGACGTGATGTAGCGGTTCGACAGCACCGCCGCGGCGACGAGCGCGGCGTCCTGGATGCGCACGCCGTGGTGCACCTCGTAGCGCTCCTTCAGCCCGCGCAGGATCGCGATGGCGTCCTCGACGGACGGCTCGCCCACCATCACCGGCTGGAACCGCCGCTCCAGCGCCGCGTCCTTCTCGACGTGCTTGCGGTACTCGTCGAGCGTCGTCGCGCCGACGGTGCGCAGCTCCCCGCGGGCGAGCATCGGCTTCAGGATGTTCGCGGCGTCGACGGCGCCCTCCGCGGCGCCCGCCCCGACGATCGTGTGGAGCTCGTCGATGAACAGGATCACCTGCCCCTCGGCGTCCTTGATCTCCTTCAGCACCGCCTTCAGGCGGTCCTCGAACTCGCCGCGGTACTTCGACCCCGCGATGAGGGCGCCCACGTCGAGCGCCACGACGCGCCGGTCCCGCAGGCTCTCCGGCACGTCCCCGGACACGATGCGCTGCGCGAGGCCCTCGACGATCGCGGTCTTGCCGACGCCCGGCTCACCGATCAGGACCGGGTTGTTCTTCGTGCGGCGCGACAGCACCTGCACGACGCGGCGCACCTCCTCGTCCCGGCCGATCACCGGGTCGAGCGCGCCCCTCCGCGCCAGGTCCGTCAGGTCCCGGCCGTAGCGCTCCAGCGCCTGGTACTTGTCCTCGGGGTTCGGGTCCGTCACCCGGTGGGAGCCGCGCACCTCCTGCAGCGCCCGCAGCACCCGGTCCGGCGTGACCCCCGCGGCGGCGAGCACGTCGCGCGCCGGCGACGGCTCCCCCACGAGCCCCATGAGGAGGTGCTCCGTCGAGATGTACTCGTCGTTCAGCCGCTCCGCCTCGCGCCCGGCGCGCCGCAGCACGGCGCGGAACGCCGCCGACACCTGCCCCGCCTCGGTGCCGCGCGCCACCGGTCGCCGCTCCAGCGCCGCCACCACCGCGGCGCGCACGCCGGCGAGGTCCGCCCCCGCCTTCTCCAGCACGGGCCCCACCACCCCCTCGCGCTGGTCGAGGAGGGCGTGCAGCAGGTGCTCCGGCTCGATGAGGGGGTTGCCGCGCTCCTCCGCCAGGGACGAGGCGGCCGCGAGGGCCTCCTGCGCGCGGACGGTGGGCTTGTCGACGGGCATGGGGCTCGCCTCCTACATGCGGGGTGGGCTCGGGATGACGGGGGTGTACCGGGGGACCAGCGCGGTGGCGGACCGCCGGACGTGGACGATCTCGGCGCGGCCGCTCATCCGGGCCCGCGCCACCTCCTCGCGCGCAGCCCGCTGCACCGTCTGCAGCTCGGCGCGCAGCGTCGCGATGCGCCGCTCGGCGCGCTCCAGGCGGCGCTCCAGGTCGAGGACCCGCTCGATGCCGGCCAGGTTCAGGCCGGACTCCGACAGCTCCTGGATGCGCGCGAGCATGGCGACGTCCGCGTACGAGTAGAGGCGCGTGTTGCGCGCCGTGCGGCTCGGACGCACCAGGCCCCGACGCTCGTACAGCCGCAGCGTCTGGGGGTGCATGCCGGCGAGCTCCGCGGCGACGCCGATCATGAACAGGGGGCGGGAGTCACGCGGATCGATGGTCACGAGACGCGCTCCGTCGACGAGAACAGGCCCTCGCGCGGGTTGCGGCGGTCGAGGTTCGCGAACCGCTCCAGGGCCTCCCGCTGCGGCTTGGTGAGGGACGCCGGCACCAGCACCTTCAGGCGCGCGATCAGGTCGCCGCGGCCGCCGCCCGACAGGCGCGGCGCTCCCTTGCCGCGCACCCGGAGCGCCTTGCCGCTCTCGCTGCCCGCAGGCACGGTCAGCGAGATCGTCCCGTCGATCGTGGGGATCTCGACCTTCGCGCCGAGGGCGGCCTCCGCGAACGTGACGGGGACCTCGAGCACCAGGTCGTCGCCCTGACGCGTGTAGAGGACGCTCGGCGCGACGCGCGACACGACGAGCAGGTCGCCCGGCGGCCCGCCGCGCACCCCCGCCTCGCCCTTGCCGCGCAGCCGGATCTTCGTGCCGTCCTTCACGCCGGGCGGGATCCGCACCCGCAGGCGCTCCTCCCCCAGCACGGTCCCCGCGCCGCCGCACGTCTCGCACGGCTGCTCCACCACCGTCCCGTTTCCGTTGCAGCGGGGGCACGGCTCGCTGAGCGCGAACGCCCCCAGGTCACGCCCGCGCACCCCACGCCCGTTGCACTCCGGGCACAGGCGCGGCGCGGTGCCGGGCTTCGCGCCGCTGCCGCGGCACGTCGCGCAGGCGCTGCGCTTCTCCACGGTCACGGGCAGCTGCACGCCCGTCATCGCCTGCTCGAACGAGATGTTGACGGTCACCTCGATGTCCTGGCCGCGCAGCGGCTGGGCGGTGCGCCCGCCGCGGCCGCCGCCACGGAAGATCGAGGTGAAGATGTCGGCGAAGTCGCCGAAGCCCCCCATCCCCGGCCCGCCGCCGGTGCGCGGCCCGTTGCCGCCGAAGAAGGCGGGACCGCGGTCGTACTCGCGCCGCTTCTCCGGGTCCGACAGCACGTCGTAGGCGTGGGAGATCTCCTTGAAGCGCTCCTCCGCCTTCGGGTCGTCCGGGTTCGCGTCGGGGTGGTACTTGCGCGCGAGCGCCCGGTACGCCTTCTTGATCTCGTCCTGGCTCGCGGTCCGCGGGACCCCGAGCGCGGCGTACAGGTCCGCGGCCACGTCCCCTCGCTCAGCTCTCCGGATGCGGTGCGGCGACGACGACGCGCGCCGGGCGCACGACGGTGTCGTTGTGGCGGTAGCCCTTCTCGATCACCGCGACCACGGTCCCCTCCTCGTAGTCCGGGGAGTGGCTCTGCACGACAGCCTCGTGCACGGTCGGGTCGAACGGCTTCTCCAGGGCCTCGATCTCCTCGATGCCACGCGACTGCAGCAGCGCGCGGAGCTGCTGGCCCACCATCTCCACGCCGGCGCGCACGCCTTCGTCGGCCGCGGACAGCGCCGCGAGGGCGCGGTCGAGGTTGTCCATCACCGGCAGGAGCTCGACCAGCAGGTCGCGGCCCGCGGCGGGCCGCTCGCCCGCACGGTCCCGCTCGACGCGCTTGCGGTAGTTGTCGAAGTCGGCCTTCACCAGCTGGAGGGACCGCAGGAACTCGTCGCGCTCCGCGGACAGCCGGTCGAGCTCGTCCCGCGAGACGGGGGCCTCCTCGGCCCGCTCCAGCCCGGCGTGGCCGGGCGCGGCGGCG
>JBFLWO010000226.1:0-4523 GCA_040757755.1 Actinomycetota bacterium | reverse complement strand
GTCACGCGCGAGGGAGGGATCGGACGCGATCAGGAGCGGCCCGTCGGACGGGTCGTCCGGCAGCCGGCCGTGGGTCCCGCCGACGCACGACGGATCCAGCGGCACGACGCTCAACGTGTAGCGCATCCCCAGCCGCTTCCGGGCGAGCGCGCCGGCCGCGCGCGCCGGCGCCAGACGGTCGGCCGGGTCCATGAAGAGCTCGGCGGGGTCGTAGCCCGGCTTGCGGTGGATGTCGACGGTCCGGGCGAAGTCCGGGGCCCGGGCGTCGTCCAGCCAGTGGTAGTAGGTGAACCACGCGCCGGGCGCCGCCACCGCCACGAGCTCGCCGGAGCGGGGGTGCGCCAGCCCCGCCCGCGCCTTGCCGTCCTCGTCCAGCACCTCCGCGACCCCCGGCAGGTCCGCGAGGAGGTCCCGCACGGCGGGCACGTCCCCGGGGTCGCGGACGTACACGTGCGCCACCTGGTGGTCGGCCACCGCGAACGCCCGCGACCGCCCCGGGTCCAGGTACTCCATGCCGAGCTGCGTCGACACCGCGAGGAGGCCGGCGGCGCGCAGCGCCCGGTTCACGTGCACGGGCCGGGTCGCCGGGGACAGGCCGTACTCGGACAGCACCACCACCGTCGCGCCGCCGCGCAGGGCGGCGTCGGCGAGGTCGCCCGCCACGCGGTCCACCGCCCGGGCGGCCTCGGCCGCCGCACGCCCGTCCGGCCCGTAACGCTGCAGGTCGTAGTCGAGGTGCGGAAGGTAGACGAGGGTGAGGTCCGGTCGCTGCCGCGCGATGACGCGCTCCGCGGCGCGGGCGATCCACCGCGACGACGCGATCCCGGCCCGCGGTCCCCAGAAGCGGAAGAGGGGGAAGGGGCCGAGCGCGGAGGTGAGCTCGTCCCTCAGGCCGGGGGGGACCGTGTAGCAGTCCGGGGTCTTGCGCCCGTCCGCGTGGTAGACCGGCCGCGGCGTCACGACGATGTCGGTCGACGCGCCCATCGCGTACCACCAGCACAGGTTCGCCACGCGGTAGCCGGGCACGACGCGGCGCGCCGCCTCCCACACCGGCTCGCCCCCCACGAGCGCGTTGCTCTGCCGCCACAGGAGCACCTCGCCGAGGTCGCGGAAGTACCAGCCGTTGCCGACGATGCCGTGCTCGGAGGGGGCGAGTCCGGTGAGGAACGTCGACTGCACCGAGCAGGTGACCGCCGGCAGCACCGTCCCGAGCGGCGCCGCGAAGCCCCGCGCGGCGAGCGTCGAAAGGCGCGGCATGAGCGACAGGAGGCGCGGCGTGAGCCCCACCACGTCGATCACGACGAGCGGCCGCGGCGTCACGCGGCCACCGCCACGAGGCCCGCGTCGACGATCCGGTCCCGCGCCCACGCGAGCTCGGCGGCGAGGCCCGCCGCCAGGCCGTCGCCGTCGGCGGGACGCCGCTCCGGCGGGAGGACCTCCCACGTGTAGGTCTCCACCTCGAGGTGACGGGTCACGGGGGCGGGGCCGTCGAGGAGCGCCGGGATCGTGGCCTCGAGCTCGCTCTGGGTGGTGCGCTCGCCCCCGGCGTGCACGGGCAGATGGAAGTGGATGCGCCACTCCCCGCCGGCGGGGAGTCCGCCGGCGAGCGCGACGCCCAGGTCGTCGACCCCCTCCACCTCGCCCTCCGCGTCGCGGCGGCGCGTCTGGTGCAGGAAGCGCGGCTCCGCGAACTCGTCGAGCGTGGCGGATAGCGCGCGGTCCGCCGCGTCGGGGACGCGCAGGGCGTTCGACAGCTGCGCCTTCACCACGTCGAGCCCCGCGCCGCGCACCGCGGCGACCGCCGCGACGGGGTCCTCGAACCCCACCGCGAGGTGGCAGGCGTCGAGGCACACCCCGATCCAGCCGTGGTCGAGCCCCGCGAGCGCCTCCGCCGCCTGGGCCGCCGTCTCCACGACGCACCCGGGCTCGGGCTCCAGCGCCACCCGGATGCGCCGCCCCGTCGCGTCGGCCAGGCGCGCGAGGTCCTCCGCGAGGCGCGCGAGGGCGTCGCGGGCGACCCGGCTCGACGTGCGCGTCCACCCGTCGCGCCAGCCGAGGGGGAGGGTGGAGATGCTCCCCTCCGCGACGTCGTCCGGGAGGAGCAGGGCGAGGAGCCATGCCAGGTCGCGCGTGTAGTCCAGGCGCTCCGGCTCGGTCCAGTCGGGGCGGTACACCGCGTGCTTCACGACGGGGGAGTGGAACGCCCGGTACGGGAAGCCGTTCAGCGTCACGACCTCCAGCCCGCCGCGGCGCAGCGCGCCGCGCACCGCGGCGAGGGCGTCCGGCCGGTCGAGGAGCTCCGCGCACGCGGGCGCCGCGACCCACAGGCCCACCCCGAGGGTCGCGACGCCGAGCCGCTCGCGCACGCGACGCGCCACGGTGTCGAGCTGCGCGACGATCCCCCCGACCGTCTCGGCGGGGTGGACGTTCGTGCAGTACGCGAGGTGGACGGTGCTGCCGTCGCGGTGGCGGAAGCGCATCAGCGCGCGATCTGCTCGCCGCGCAGCAGGCCGCTCCCCATGTACGTCGCCGACAGGTCCCCCGCGGTCACGGCGAGGTCCAGCCTGCCGCTCTGGCCGAAGAACGCCACCGGGTTGTGCCACACCACCTGGTCGACGACGTCCTCGCCGAGGCCCGCGGCGCGCATCTCGGCGACCAGCTTCGGCACCTTCAGCGGGTCGCTGCGCCCCCAGTCCGCCGCGGAGTTCACGAGGATCCGCTCCGGGCCGTGCTCCTGCAGGATCCGCACCATGCGGGTCTCGTCCATCTTCGTGTCCGGGTAGATGCTGAACCCCATCCAGCAGCCGGCGTCGCGCACGATCCCCACCGTGAGCTCGTTGTTGTGGTCGATGAGGGTGCGCTGCGGCGGGAACCCCCACCGGGCGAACAGGTCGAGGGTCCGCTGCGTGCCCGCCGCCTTGTCGCGATGCGGCGTGTGCACCATCACGGGCAGCCCGTGCTCCATCGCGAGCTCGATCTGCGCCTCGATCGCCGCCTCCTCCGCGGCCGTCACCGCGTCGTAGCCGATCTCCCCGACGGCCACGACCCCGTCCTTCTCCAGGAACCGCGGCAGCACGTCCAGCACCTCGCGCCGCAGGCGCGCGTCGGCCGCCTCCTTCGGGTTGAGCCCGATGGTGCAGTGGTGGCTGATGCCGAACTGCCGTGCCCGGAACCGCTCCCACCCGACCAGGCTGGAGAAGTAGTCGATGAAGCTGCCGACGGAGGTGCGCGGCTGCCCCAGCCAGAACGACGGCTCGACGAGGGCCCGGACCCCGGCGGCCGCCAGCGCCTCGTAGTCGTCGGTGGTGCGGGAGGTCATGTGGATGTGCGGCTCGAAGATGCGGGTCACGGATCCCTCCTGGGGTGGCTGCGGCGGTCGTCGAGCGCCGTGCGCGCCGCGCTGCGCCGGTCCTCGTGCGGGGAGTCGAGCTCGGCGACGATCGCGGCGAGGACGTCCTGTGGCGGGTGGCGGTCGATGAGGGGCCACACGTCCGGCGGGATGGTCCGTCCGGCGACGATGCGCTCCAGCGCCAGCCCGGCGAGCATCCGCGCGAGCTGCGGCGTGACCCGGGCGTGGAGGCCGACGAGGCCGCCGAGGGGGATCCCGACGAAGACGCACTTCAGGACGGCGTCGGCGAGGGCCGCGTCGTCGAGGCGGGAGACGCCGTACGGGCCGAGCGCCGCGGCGATGAGGTCGACGTCGTTCGTGCGGATCGCGTCCTCCACCAGCGGCACCCCGACGTCGTCCGGCACCTGGAGGATGTCGAGGGCGCGCAGGACGCCGCGGCGCTCCTCCGCGCTGCCGAACCGGTACAGCTCCTCGAGGACGTCGGCGGCGCCGGCGCCGAGCGAGGCGAGGAGGAGCGCCCGGCCGGCGTCCTCCGCCGTCCACGCGTGCGGGTCGCGCGGGGCGTCCGCGCCGCGGGACGCGTCACCGAGGCGCCGCCCGACCATCGGGAACGCCCGTCGCACCGCCGCGGTGCCGGGGGTCACGAGCACCTGCTGCAGCCACGCCCGGCCCTCAGGGCTCACGGCGAGGAGGGTGTCGGCGAGGTCCTCGATCTCGACGGGTCTCACGCCGCCACCGCCTGACGCTCGGCGGCGCGCAGGTACCCGATGGCGCGCGGCACCGTGACGTGGGCGACGTGGCTGTGGCGCGAGAGCTCGACGCACACCAGTCCGCGGTAGCCGGCGGCGCGAAGCGCTGCGAGCACCGGCGGGAACGCGATCTCCCCGTCGCCGAAGTCGAGGTGCTCGTGCACGCCGCGGCGGGCGTCCTCGATGTGCACGTTCACGATCCGCCCCGCCACGCGGTGGACGCACTCGCCGGCGGGGTCGTCCTCGAAGGAGTGGCAGTGGCCCAGGTCCAGCGTCACGCCGAGGGGCGCGGAGTCCCCCAGCGCGGCGCACAGCGCGAGGTACTCGTCGATCCGCTCCAGGAGCATCCCGGGCTCCGGCTCGATCCCGATCCGGACGCCGCACGCCGCGGCGGCCCGCGCCAGCGCGTCGCAGGCCCGCTCCAG
>JBFLWO010000225.1:0-4527 GCA_040757755.1 Actinomycetota bacterium | reverse complement strand
GCCGGCCGGTGCCGGCGGCGGTCCGCGTTCGCGACGCCGCCGCGTGGTCATCGACCCGCAGGCGGGGCGCCGCCCGCAGCAGCAGACGCGCGACCGCCGCGGCGGTCCGCGCCAGCCGCGGCCGGACGAGCGCGAGGTGCAGGCGGTCGACCCGACCACGCTCCCCGCGGTCGACATCCCCAGCGGCGCGACCGTGAAGGACGTCGCCGAGGGGCTCGGCGTGCCCACCGCCCACATCATCAAGGCGCTCATGGGCATGGGTGAGATGGCCACGATCACCCAGTCCCTGTCGGACGACGCGATCGAGCTTCTCGCCGCGGAGCTGGAGCGCGAGGTGCGCATCGTCCACGCCGAGGAGGAGGCGGAGGTCGAGCCGACGTTCGACGACCCGCCGGAGAGCCTCGTCGCCCGCGCCCCGGTCGTGACGGTGATGGGCCACGTCGACCACGGGAAGACCTCCCTCCTCGACGCGATCCGCTCCAGCGAGGTCGCGGCCGGCGAGGCGGGCGGCATCACCCAGCACATCGGCGCGTACCAGGTGCACCACGACGCCCGGGAGATCACGTTCCTCGACACCCCGGGCCACGAGGCGTTCACCGCGATGCGCGCCCGCGGCGCGAAGGTCACCGACGTCGCGGTGATCGTCGTCGCCGCCGACGACGGCGTGATGCCGCAGACCGTGGAGGCGATCGACCACGCGCGCGCCGCGAACGTGCCGTTCATGGTGGCGATCAACAAGATCGACAAGGCCGACGCGAACCCCGACCGGGTGCGGCAGGAGCTCAGCCAGCGCGACGTGATCCCGTCGGCGTGGGGCGGCACCCACGAGTTCGTGGAGGTGTCCGCGCACACGGGGCAGGGCATCGAGGACCTCCTCGAGACCGTCCTGCTCGTCGCCGACGCCGACGCCGAGCCCGTGGCGAACCCCACCGCGCCCGCGTCCGGCACCGTGATCGAGTCGCGGCTCGACCCGGGGCGCGGCCCCGTCTGCACCCTGCTGGTGCAGCGCGGCACGCTGCGCGTCGGGGAGGTGCTCCTCGTGGGCGACACCTACGGGCGCGTCCGCGCGATGCACGACTACACGGGCGCGGCGCTGAAGGCGGCCGGCCCGTCCGTCCCGGTCGAGGTGCTCGGCATGGACGGCGTGCCCGACGCCGGCGAGAAGTTCCGCACCGTCGAGAACGAGCGGGAGGCGCGGCAGCTCGCGTCGCAGCGGGCGCAGCGCCTGCGGGCGGAGGAGCTCGCGAACCGCCGTCCCGTGTCGCTCGAGGACCTCTTCGCGCGCATCAAGGAGGGGGGCCTCAAGGAGCTCAACCTCATCGTGAAGGGCGACGTGCAGGGGTCCGTCGGCGCCCTCACCGACGCCCTGATGAAGATCGAGCAGGACGAGGTGCGCCTGCGGGTCATCCACACGGGGGTCGGCGCGATCAACGAGAGCGACGTGATGCTCGCCGCGGCGAGCTCCGCGATCGTCATCGGGTTCAACGTCCGGCCGCGGCCGGAGGCGAAGCTCCTGGCGGAGCGCGAGGGCGTCGACATCCGCACCTACCGGGTGATCTACCGCGTCATCGAGGACGTCCGCGACGCCCTCATCGGGATGCTGGAGCCCGAGGAGGTCGAGGAGGTCGTCGGCCACATCGAGGTGCGTGCCACGTTCCGCGCCAGCCGCATCGGAACGATCGCGGGCGCGTACGTCACCGACGGCGTGGTGCGCCGCTCCTCCCAGATCCGCCTGCTGCGCGACGGCACCGTCGTGCACGAGGGGGCGATCGGGTCGCTGCGCCGCTTCGACGAGGACGTGCGGGAGGTGTCCGCCGGCTTCGAGTTCGGCCTGGTGCTCGACGGGTACAACGACATAAAGGAGGGCGACACCGCCGAGGCCTTCGAGGTGCGGCTCGTGCCCCGCACGGCGCAGGGCGACGGCGGCGAGTGAGCCGTGGTGGCGCTCCCGCGTAGGAGGCCGGCATGGGCGCGGGGTACGTGGGTCTTCTGACCGTCGACCTGCACCTGCCGGACGGCGCGTCCCTCAAGTCGAAGCGGCGTGAGCTCCACCGCGTGAAGGCGGGGCTCACCCGCCGTTTCGCATGCTCGGTCGCGGAGGTGGACCATCACGAGCTGTGGCAGCGTGCGCGCCTGTCGCTGGCGGTGGTGTCCCGCGACGCGGGGGAGGCGGGGCGGCGCATCGAGGCGGCGTCCCGGTGGCTGAACGCGGACGAGGTCTTCCAGGTGGTGGGGGAGTTCCGCGAGGTCCTGCCCGTCGTCGACGGGGAGTGAGGGGCCGGTGGCGTCGGGTCAGCGCCGCAGGCGCGTCAACGAGGCGATCCGCCACGTCCTGGCGGAGGCGGTGGGGCGTGAGCTGTCCGATCCCCGGCTGGAGATGGTGACGGTGACGGACGTGCGCGCCAGCGCGGACGTGCGGGAGGCCACGGTGTTCTTCACCACCCTGGATCCGGCGCGGCGGGAGCGCAGCCTGCGCGCCCTGGAGGCGGCCCGCGGCCTGCTGCAGTCGCGGGTGGGGGCGGCGCTGGGGACCAAGAACACGCCGCAGCTGCGGTTCGTGTACGACGACCACCAGGATGAGGCGATGCGGTTGACGCGGCTGATCGACGAGGCGGCCTCGGAGGTCGCGGCGCGCGAGCGCGACGGCGACGGCGACGGCGGGGGCGGGGAGTGACCCCGGGCGCGGCGCCGCCGCGGCGCGACCCGGGCGGCGGCCCGGACGTGACGGTGGAGGAGGTCGCCGCCCTCCTTTCCGACCCCGGCGTGAAGGTGGCCGTGGCGAGCCACCGCAACCCGGACGGCGACGCGATCGGCAGCATGCTGGGCCTGGCCCGCGCCCTGCGGGCGACGGGCCGCGACGTGGTGCTGTGGCACGTCCAGCCGGACCCCGTGCCGTACGAGCTGGGCTTCCTGGTGCAGCCGGGGGAGCGGGTGGAGGCGACCCTGCCGGCGGACATGGCGGAGCGGGTGCTGGTGGCGGTGGACTGCGCCACCGCGGACCGCGTCGCCGACGCGCCGCCGCGGTCTCTCGCCCGGGCGGTCGTGAACATCGACCACCACCACGACAACACCCGCTACGGCACCGTGAACCTGGTGGACGGGGCGGCGTCGTCGAGCGCGGAGATGGTGCTGCGGGTCATCGACGCGCTGGGCCTGCCGCTCACCGCCGAGGTGGCGGAGCCCCTGTACGTGGGGCTCGTCACCGACACGGGGCGCTTCGGCTACTCGAACACGACGCCGGGGGCACACGCCGCGGCGGCGCGCCTGATCGCCGCGGGCATCGACCTTCCCGGCCTCACGCGGCGGCTGTACGAGCAGCAGCCGCTGCGGCGGCTCATGCTGCAGGGGCGGGCGCTCGCGTCGGCCCGGTCTCTCCTCGGGGGGCGGCTCGTGGTGGCGGTGCTGGAGGCGGAGGACTTCCGCGCCGCGGGGGCCGGGGCGGACGACACGGAGGGGATCGTCGAGGCGCTTCGCGCCGCGGAGGGGGCGGAGGTCGCGGGGCTCGCCCGGGTCGACGGCAACGGGGGCCTGCGGGTGTCGCTGCGGGCCGCGTCGGAACGGGTGGACGTGTCGGCGATCGCCCGGGTGGAGAGGGGCGGCGGGCACCGTGCGGCGGCGGGGTTCACCAGCCACCGGTCCCCGGACGAGCTCGTGGCGTGGCTGGAGCGGGCGGTGGGTGCGCAGCTCGACGCCGGGGAGACGCCGGGGTGACGGCACCGGCCCCGCCGGGCGCCGGCGTGTGGCTGGTGGACAAGCCGGCGGGCCCCACGTCGCACGACGTGGTCGCGCGCATCCGCCGGGGCCTGGGGCGCCGGGCGAAGGTCGGGCACACCGGCACCCTCGACCCGTTCGCGACGGGGCTTCTCGTGATCCTGACGGGCCGGGCGACGCGCCTCGCCGCGTTCCTCAGCGACCGGGACAAGACGTACGAGGCGGTGTTCCGGCTGGGGGCCGTGTCCGCGTCGGGGGACCCGGAGGGCCCGGTGACCGAGGTGGCGCCGCCGCCGCCGCGGGAGCAGGTCGACGCGGCGCTCCCCGGCCTGACGGGACGCATCCGGCAGCAGGTGCCGGCGCTCGCCGCGGTGAAGGTCGGCGGGGAGGCCCTGTACCGGCGCACCCGCCGCGGGGAGGAGGTGGAGGCGCCGGTGCGCGACGTCGAGATCCACCGGTTCGCGGTGCGCGGCTACGACCCGGCGTCGGGGCGCCTCGACTGCGAGGTGCGCTGCGGGAAGGGGACGTACATCCGGCAGCTCGCCGCCGACCTGGGGGCGGCGATCGGCTGCGGCGGGTACTGCCTGGAGCTGCGCCGCACCGAGGTGGGGGACCTGCGCGTCGCCGATGCGGTCGCGCCGGAAGACGTCGACGCGGGACCGGGGATCGGCGTGGCGGCGGCGCTCCGCCACCTGCCGCTCGTGGCGGTCGACGCCGGGCAGGCGGTGGCGGTGTCGCACGGACGGCCGGTGCCGGGCGACGCGGACGGGCCGGTGCTGGTGGCGTGCGAGGGGGTCGCGGTCGCCGTCGCCCGCC
>JBFLWO010000224.1:0-4530 GCA_040757755.1 Actinomycetota bacterium | reverse complement strand
GGACCGGCACGGCTACGGCGTGACGGCCACCTTGATGACCCCGTCCTCCTGGTTGGAGAAGAGCGTGTAGGCCTCCTCGATGTCGTCCAGGGAGAAGCGGTGCGTCACGAGCTGCTGCAGGTCCAGCCGCCCGTTCTTCACCAGGTTCATGAGCGCGGTCAGGCGCTTCTTCCCGCCCGGGCACAGGGTGGTGCGGATGTCGATGTCGCCGATGCCGTAGATGAACGGCTCGAGCGGGATCGACACCTTGTCGCCGTACACGCCGAGGGACGACACGACGCCGGCGGGCCGCACCGACTTGAGGCAGTTCTCGAACGTCTCCTGGATGCCGAGCGCCTCGATCGCGACGTCGGCGCCGCGCCCCTCGGTGAGCGCCTTCACCTTCGCGACCGGGTCCTCCTGCGTGTAGTCGATCACCACGTCGGCGCCCATCGTCCGGGCCATCTCCAGCCGGCGCTCGTTCGAGTCGACGGCGATGACGAGGCCCGCGCCGCGCAGGCGGGCGCCCGCCGTGGCGCACAGGCCGATCGGCCCCTGCGCGTACACGACGACCGAGTCGCCGAGCTGGACGTTCGCGGTCTCCACCGCCGAGATGCCCGTCGTGGCGATGTCCGTGACGAACATGACCTGCTCGTCGGTCAGGCCCTCCGGGATCCGCGCGAGGTTCGCCTGGGCGTACGGCACCAGGAAGTACTCGGCCTGCACCCCGTGCATCGAGTTGCCGAGGCGCCAGCCGCCGATGATGCCCCACTGGTCCTCGTAGCCGGCGCACTGCGAGAAGTCGCCGCTCTGGCAGAAGTAGCAGGCGCCGCACGGGGTGATCGCCCCGACGACGACGCGCTCGCCCACCTCGTAGCCGCGCACCGCCTCGCCCAGCTCGTGGATGACGCCGACCGGCTCGTGGCCGACGATCCGCCCGGGGGCCACCGGGTACTCGCCGCGCCAGATGTGGGAGTCGGTGCCGCAGATCGTCGTGGTCGTGACCTTGACGATGGCGTCGGTGGGACCGCACCGCGGTACCGGCACCTCCTCGATGTGGATGTCGCGCACATCCTTGAACACCGCTGCGCGCATCGTCCCCGCCATGCCTCACCTCCCGAGTGGATGAACGCGCGAATCGTGGACCCGCTCGCCGCCGGTTCCAACACGGACCGGTCGCGGCCGCCGCGACCCGCCCGCGCCGCGCGCATTCGCCCCGTGGGCTTTCCGGCTTCGCGAAGCCGATCTCGCGCCATACGTCGGGCGCTCCCGTCGTCTCACCCGAACGGGTGAGGAGCCCGTTGCCGGGGGCGAGGCCGACCGGATAGCGTTCCCGTCGTCCCCCACGCGCGGCGGAGAACGACACGATGGCCTTCCCCGAGACGACGCGGCCCGATCGGCGCCCCGGCCCGCGCGCCACCACCGCCGACGCCGCCCTGCTGCGCCGCGCCGACGCCGCCGGGCAGCGGCTCTTCCGTGAGCTCGTCGTGCGGCGCATCACCTGGTCGGCGGTGATGGAGGCGAGCCGCCTGATCGCGGTGGACGTCGTCGGCGTGTCCCTGCGGGCGACGGGCTGCGATCACCCCCCGCCGTGCGAGATGCTGCACTGCTTCGACCGCCTCGAGATGAAGGCGATGGTCGGCAACCACGGCGCGCGCCTGCCCGGCATCGTGCTCGCCGCCGGGGCGGGGGTCGGCGGCCGGGTCCTCCAGGGCGGCGAGCCGATCATGGTCCCCGACTTCGCCGGCGCCGTGACCGACCCGGGCCTCGTGGAGGTCGTGGCCGGGGAGGAGGGCCTCGGCGGGGTCCTCGCCGTGCCGCTCTCGGTCGGCGGCGAGGTGCGCGGGGTGATGCACGCCGGGCTGCGGCGCGCCGGGGAGTTCGGGCCCGGCGCCGTCGAGGCGCTGCGGCGGCTGTGCGCCTACGGCGGCGCCGCCCTCGCCGCGGCCACCGACCGGCTGCGCGTCGAGGAGGTCGCCGCGGCGCGGGAGCGCCGCCGCCTCGCCCGGACGCTGCACGACGACCTCGGGCAGGCCCTGTTCGGCATCGGGGTCGCCGCCCGCATGGCCCGCGAGAGCGCCGCCAGCGGACGCGACGACACCCTCACCCGCCTGCACCAGGTGGAGCAGCAGGCCCTGCGGGCGTCCGCGATGCTGCGCAGCACGCTGCGGTCCCTCGACGACCCGGGGGGCCCCACCGGGGTACTGGCGGTCACGCTGCGGGAGGACGTCGCCGCGTTCATGAACCGCACCGGCGTGCCCGCGCACCTCGTCCTCATGGGCGACCCCGTGCCGCTCGACGGCGTGCGGGAGGGCCTCGCGATCCGGGTGGTGCGGGAGGGGCTGCGCAACGCCGAGCGCCACGCCGACCCGACAGAGATCGTCGTGACCGCGTCGTTCACCCCGGAGGGCGTCGAGCTCGCCGTGATGGACGACGGCTCGGGCCCGCAGGCCTCCCGCGACGACGGGTCCGGGCTGCGCGCCCTGGCGGACGAGGTCGCGCGGGTCGGCGGGGACCTGCGGCTCGGCGCGAACGAGGACCTCGGCGCGACCCTGCGGGCGAGGATCCCCGCCGCATGATGCGCCGCCCGTACACCGTGGTCGTCGCCGACGACCACCCGATCGTGATCGCCGGGATGCGCCTCCTCCTGTCCGGCAGCCGCTTCTTCGAGCTCGTCGGGGAGGCCCAGTCCGGGGCGGAGGCGATCCTGCGCTGCGAGCAGCTCCGCCCCAACATCCTGCTGCTCGACCTGCGCCTGCCGGACCTTCCCGCCGCGACGATCTGCGAGCGGATCCGGGCCCGGCACCCGCAGCTCGCCATCGTCATCCTCACCGCCTACCCGGAGGAGCGCGCGATCCGCGGCTGCCTGAAGGCCGGCGCGTCCGGTTGCCTGTTCAAGGACGTGGGGGAGCAGTACCTGCTCGCCACGCTGCGGCAGGTGCTGCACGGGCGGATGGTGATCGACCCGCGGGTGGCGGGGGCGATCATGCCGCGGTGGCAGCGGTCCCCGGGCGGCGGCGACGGCGCCCTCAGCGAGCGCGAGCACGAGGTGCTGGAGGGCATCGCCCGGGGCCTGTCGACGCAGGAGATCGCCGGGGAGCTGGGGCTGTCCGTGAACACCGTGAAGAGCCACACCCGGTCCGTCTTCACGAAGCTCGGCGCCCACAACAGGGTGCAGGCCGTCGCCGCCGCCCGGGAGAGGTCCCTGCTCTAACGCTTGACGGCGCCCGCGACGGTGCGCCAGCCTGACGCGGTCGTCGATGCCGGGAGGGGCGGATGGACACGGTCGCGCTACGGGAGCTTCAGGCCCCGCTGAAGGAGCGGTACCGGGAGGACCCGGCAGCCGCGCTGGTGACGCTGGCCGCGTCCGGGGAGCTCGACGGCGCCGCCGTGTCGTGCCGCGTCGAGACGGGACGCGCGCTCGTCGCCGCGGGCCTGCACCCGGCGACCGGCGGGGACGGCAGCCTCGCCTGCTCCGGCGACATGCTGCTGCAGGCGCTCGTCGCGTGCGCCGGGGTGACGCTGCGGGCGGTCGCGACCGCGCTCGGCATCGCGGTGCGCGGCGGGCGCGTGTCCGCCGAGGGGGACCTCGACTTCCGCGGCACCCTCGGCGTCGCGAAGGACGCCCCGGTCGGCTTCGTCGCGATCCGCCTGCGGTTCGACCTCGACACCGGTGCCGACGACGACGCCCTCGCCACCCTGCTGCGGCTCACGGAGCGCTACTGCGTGGTGCTCCAGACCCTTCGCGCCGGCGCCGCCGTCGACGCCACCGTGGTGGCGGCTGCAGAGCACCGCCGGATTCCCCGGTGACTCGCGGGCCACGGGCGACGGGAGCGTCGTCCTCGGCTCGGCCCGTACTCCCGGTAGGGGCCTCGCCTGCGTCCCTCGTCCGGCGGGCTTATCGCACGCCACGGGGGGGTGAGGGTTACCGGGAGCGCCCCCGGCGGCGGGGCTCGAATCCCCCGCGCATCAGGTCCGTGAACGCGTCGACGCGGGCGTCGAGGTCGCCGGGCGAGCCGTCGTCGAGCCACGCCGAGACGGTGGCGCCGACACCCGCCATGAACGTGGTGGCGATCAGGAGGGGGCGCGGGTCGGACCGCGCGTCCATGCCCATGCGCTCCGCCAGGGCCTCGGCGAGGGCGACCTCGGTGCGGGTGCGCCGGGCCAGGTCGTGCGCCTGCACGCCGGGATGGCTCTTCACCATCTTCAGCACCCCGCACAGCTGAGGGGTCGCCTGTAGCTCCTCGAGCGGGGCGCGCAGCGCCTCGCGCAGCGCGACGAGCGGCGGCTCGGAGGCGGGGCGGGCGGCGAGACCCTCGACGAGCCGCGCGGTGTGGTCCTCCATGCGGGCCAGGACCACGTCCTCCTTCACGGGGAAGTAGCGGAAGAAGGTGCGGGGCGACACGTCGGCGCGCGCGGCGATGTCGTCGACGGTGACGGCGTCGAAGCCGCGCTCGGCGAAGAGGGAGAAGGCGGCGTCGATGAGCTCCTCCCGCGTGCGCGCCTTGACGCGCTCGCGCAGCCCCGGGCGGGGGCGGGGGGCGGGGGCGG
>JBFLWO010000223.1:0-4531 GCA_040757755.1 Actinomycetota bacterium | reverse complement strand
GTGCTCGTGCGCCACCGCCCACTGGATCAGGCCGTGAAGCAGCACCATCTCGGGGTCGGGGGAGCGGCGCCACGCCTGCTCCAGCGCCTCGTGGGCGTCGAAGAACCGTCCGGCCGCGTACAGGCGCAGGAACTCCGCGAGCTCCGGCCGGAGGGGCGCCGGCCGGTGCGGGGTCATCCCGGCGGGCGGGTCGCGGCCAGCAGGGGGAAGGGGTTGACGCGCACACCGCCGCGCTCCCACGCGACGAGGAGGAGCCCGGGCGCGTGGCCGAGCGCCTGACCGGGAAGCACCGGGGCGCCGTCGGCGACGCCCGGGCGGTAGTCGCGCAGCGGGCCGTAGCCAATGCGGTCGCCCGCCCCCGTCTCGAGCCAGAAGCCGACGCCCTGCAGGCGCTCGTCCGCGGTGGCGCCGCGAAGCGTGCCGGCCGCGACGGCCACCACGTCCGCGCCGGGGGCCGCGAGGGTGACGGCGCACGCCCACCGCCGCCCGAAGCAGCCGGGGGACCCGGGCGCGTCGAAGTCGTCGGCGTAGCGCACGGGCGTCCCGGCCGGGACCGCGACGGGGAACACGAACGCGGGGATCGAGGCGGGAAGCCCGGTGGCGGGGTCGCCACCCTCGTACAGGCCGGGGCCGGCGGCGGGGGTGCGCCCGTCCCACGCGGTGACCATCGGGGTCCCCCCGGCGGCCGCCCCGCACTGCGGGGTGGGGTCCTGGGCGATGAGGGTCACGGGGCGCGCCGGGTCGCCGCCGAGCGCCGCGTAGTACGTGGCGACGCCCCCCTCCCAATGCCGGTTCAGGTCGGTGGGGTCGTTCAACGCCCCCACCGGGGCCCACTTACGGCCGATGGCGTCGACCGTGGCGATCCCCTCCGCCAGGTAGTAGCGCCGCAGGATGCGCCCGGCGGCTGCGATCGCGACCCGCTCCGACGCGAACGCCCACCCCGGCCCGATGCCGAACGGGTTGTGGATGAGCCGCGCCGGCCCGTACGTCGCGAGGAGGGTCTCGTGGGCGGCGACGGCGACCAGGAAGCGCGGATCCACGCCCTCCCGCTCGCCGACCTGCACGAACGTCGTCCCCTCCCCGGCAAGGGGGCTCGCGGCCCGCGCGAGCGCCGCGTCGATCCCGGCCGCGTCGGTCGGCGCGATGCACGAGAGGGACTCCGCGAGGGACGCCCCCGCCGCCGGGGTCGCCGCCGCCCCGACCGCCACGCACGCGAGGGCCGCAACGAGGGGACGGGGCGCGGTCACGGCAGGGAGTGTAAGCGCCCGCCGGGAGGATGGCGGCGCCGCCGGGTACCCTCTGCCCGTGCAGCCGTCGCCCGCCGCGCCGTTCACTCGCCGCACGGCGACGATCCTCCTCGCCGCCGCGCTCGTCCTTTTCGTCGTCGGCGTCGTGTCCCTCGCCGTCGGCTGGGCGGAGGTGGCGACGGCGTGCGCCGCCGTGTTCGCGGTGGGATGGCTCGGCATGCGCGCACGGGCGAAGCGGATCGCGGCGCAGCGGGAGGCCGCCCGGCGGGAGGCCGCGGAGGCGGAGGCGGCGCGGCCCGACCCCCGGCCCGAGGGCCGCACCGTCAGGTCGCGACGCGCGGAGCGCCGCCGCCGCCGGCCGTGACGTCCCGGCGGGGGCGGGGTGACGCCAGTGGTCGGGGCGCGACCGCCGTTGCGGTTACACTCGTGCCGTGTCCGACACCACCACGATCGAATCCCGGCTGGAACGCCTCGAGGCGGAGATCCGCGCCGAGCTCGCCGCCCACGACCTCGCGTCCAGCGGGGAGGAGCGCGGCGACGGTCACCACCACCCCGCGGAGGCCGCGACCGACGCGGAGGCCCGGGAGGGGGACCTTCGGGTGCAGCTCCGCGCCGCAGAGCAGCTCGAGCGCATCCGCCTCGCGCGGGAGGCGCTCGCGGCGGGGCGCTACGGGCTCTGCGTGGACTGCGGGGCGCCCATCCCGGAACGCCGGCTCGAGGCGCTGCCGGACGCGCTGAGGTGCGTCCCCTGCCAGTCCCGGGCGGACCGCCGCTCCTGACCCTCCGCGGGCCGCGCGAGCCGGTACGCCGCCACGAGGGCGGCGATCCACAGGAGGCCCGCGACGCCCACGTGCACCAGGATCACGCCCCACGGCAGGCCGGAGCGGTACTGGATCTCGCCGAGGGCGACCTGCGCCCCGATGAGGGGGGCCGCCGCCGCTAGGGTCACGCGGGTCGCCCGGTCGAGCACCAGCCCGGCCCGCACGCGCCGCCAGATCAGCGCCCCGAGCAGCGCGGCGAGGGCGCCGAACGCGATCACCGCGCGGACGTGGACGTAGGCCGCCTCGTCCAGCGCCCAGATCCGGTCGAGCACCCCGCGGTCACCGGAATGCGGCCCTGACGCGGTCACCAGCATCCCCGTGGCGATGACGACGGCCAGGGCGGCGGCGGTGACGGCACCCGGCACGCCCAGCCCGCGGTCCGTGCCGCGCACCACGCCCCGCGCCGCGTCGTGCGCGCGCAGCGCCAGCACCACCCCCGCGCTGAGGGCGAGCACGGAGAGGGCGAAGTGGCACGCCACGAGCAGGGGATGGAGGTCGTAGGCGACGGTGACCGCCCCCAACGGGATCTGACCCACCGTCATCGCCGCGGACGCGAGCGCGGGGCGGCGCAGCCGGACGGGACGGCCCGGCAAGCGGCGCGCCGCGAACCATGCGACGATCGCCAGCAGGATGATCGCGGCCGAGAACACCCGGTTGGTGAACTCGATCCACGCGTGGTGGTCGGCCGCCGGCACGATCGAGTCCTCGCAGTGCGGCCACTCCGGACATCCCAGGCCCGACCCGGTCAGGCGCACCGCGGCGCCGCTGGGGATCACGGCCCAGAGGAGCGCGGCAACCGCGATCGCGAGCGACCGGAAGCCCTGCGGGGACGTCCAGTGCCGCCACACGCGGCGCGCCGGCGAGGGCAGGGGGAGGCGCGCGGTCCGTCCGGGCATCGCGACGATGGTAGCCGCCGCGCACGCTGCGCCGGCCGCCGCGGGACCGCGCGTGTCGGCCGTCCCGTCCACGCCGGGCCGGATGCGCCCCCGGTGAGCGTCGAGCGCGGCGAGGAGGCGCCGCCGCCGCGGGGGGACGCCGTCCCCGCCGGTGACGGGGACGAGCCGTTCGTCGCGGACCTCGGCGACCGCTTCCTGCACCCCCACGGGGCCGCGTCGGCACGCAGCCGGCGCATCGGGCGCGCCGCCGCGGCGGTCGTGATCGCCGCCGCGGTCGCCTCGATCGTCGCCCTCCTCGTCCCGGACGACCCGGCGGGGGCGACGGTGGTCGCGGAGGCGGCCGCCCTGCACGCCCTCCCCGCCGAGGGGAGCCCACCGGCCGCGACCTCCGCCACCCTCCTCGCCCTCGACGCGGAGGGGATCCCGTTCCCGCGCCTCGAGGCGGCGTCCGGATGGCGGGCCACCGGCACCCGTGACGACGTGGTCCGCGACCGGCGGGCGGTGACCGTGTTCTACGAGCGCCGCGGCCACCGCATCGGCTACACGGTGCTGGCCGGGGACCCCGTCACCCTGCCGCGGGAGGCGGGCCGGATCGGGGTGGAGGGCACCCTGGTGCGCACCCTCGCGGTCGACGGCCGCACCGTCGTGGCGTGGCGGCGGCGCGGCCGGACCTGCGTGATGTCGGGCGTCGGGATCCACCGCCGCGCGCTCGCCCGGCTCGCCGGGTGGCGGGGCGGTGGCACCGTCCCCTTCTGACGCGCGGACCCGCGGCCCCGCCACCGCCGGTCGCGAAACGTGTCGACGGCGTCTCAAGGCTGCGCCGGCGCGGCCGATCACGCGGATACCACACCGCGCAGGAGGCAGCCGATGCACGCCGCCCAGTCCATCCGCCGCGCAGCCACCGCCTTCGTCCTCACCGCGACGGCGCTCCTCCTCCTGCACGCGCTCATCGGCTGACGCCGCGCGGGGCGGCCCGCCACCCCGCGTATAGTCCGCGCGGTGGGGGCCCGACGCCGGCTTGCGATCGCACTGGCCGCGCTCGCCGCCTGGCCCGCCGCCGCGTCCGCCCACCCGGCCCTCGAGTCGACCTCACCCCGGGCGGGGTCCGTCGTCGACACGTCGCCCAGGCGCGTCGCCCTGTCGTTTCGCGCCCCGGTGGAGGGCGCCTTCCTGCGCGTGGAGGTGCGCCCCTGGGCGGGGGGCCCCGTCGTGTCCGGCGCGCCGCGCCGCACACCCGGGGACGACGCCCTCGTCACGGTGCCCGTGCCGCGCCTCTCCGGGGTGTTCCGCGTCACCTGGCGGGCGTTCTCCCAGGACGGGCACGCAACCGCCGGCAGCGCCGGGTTCGCCGTCGGCGCAGCGATCGACCCGGTCCCTCTCCCCACCCGGGAGGACCTCGACGACCACGGCGCCCTCGACGTCGCCGCCCGCCTGCTCGCCCTCGCCGGGCCGATCCTCCTCCTGGGGCTCGCCGCCGTGCGGGCCCTCGTCGACGACGCCGCCGCCCGCGGAAAGGGCGCCGCCGGGGCGTGGCGGGAGGCGCTCGCGACGGCGGCCCCCGCCTGGC
>JBFLWO010000222.1:0-4545 GCA_040757755.1 Actinomycetota bacterium | reverse complement strand
CGCCGGCGGATTTCCGGGCGTCTTTGACAAGGAGTGCGGATGAGCGTACGCGTGGGCATCAACGGTTTCGGCCGCATCGGGCGGAACGTCTTCCGGGCCGCCGCGGGCGACCCGGACGTCGAGATCGTCGCCGTCAACGACATCACCGACGCGGCGACCCTCGCGCACCTGCTCGACTACGACTCGGTCTTCGGCCGCTACCCGGGCGAGGTCCGCGTCGCCGACGGCGGCATCGACGTCGACGGCCGCCACGTGAAGGTGCTCGCCGAGCGCGACCCCGCGAACCTCCCGTGGAAGGACCTCGGCGTCGACGTGGTGATCGAGAGCACCGGTCTTTTCACGGACCGTGCGAAGGCCGCCCTGCACCTCGAGGCGGGGGCGCGCAAGGTCATCATCTCGGCCCCCGCGAAGGGCCCCGACCTCACCGTGTGCATCGGGGTGAACGACGACGAGTACGACCCCGAGAAGCATCACGTCATCTCGAACGCGTCGTGCACCACGAACTGCCTCGCGCAGCTCGCGAAGGTGCTGCTCGACCAGTTCGGCCTGGAGCAGGGGTACATGACCACCTGCCACGCCTACACGAACGACCAGCGCATCCTGGACCTGCCGCACGGCGACCTGCGCCGCGCCCGCGCCGCCGCGCTGTCGATCATCCCCACCTCCACCGGCGCCGCCCGCGCCATCGGCGAGGTCCTGCCCGAGCTGAAGGGCAAGCTCGACGGCATCGCCCTGCGCGTCCCCGTGCCGGACGGCTCCGTCGTGGACCTCACCGCCACGGTCGGTCGCGAGACCACCGTCGAGGAGGTCAACGCCGCGTTCAAGGCCGCCGCGGAGGGCCCCCTGAAGGGCATCCTCGGCTACACGGAGGCGCCGATCGTGTCCCGCGACGTCGTCGGCGACCCGCACTCCTCCCTGCTGGACGCCGGCCTCACGATGGTGAGCGGCACCACCGTCAAGCTCGTCAGCTGGTACGACAACGAGTGGGGCTACTCGTGCCGGCTCGTGCAGCTGGCGGCCCGCGTCTAGGGGCCGCCACGTGGCTCGACTGCTGGCGGTCGACGACCCCGGCGCCGACTGGTCCGGCGCCCGGGTCCTCGTCCGCGCCGACCTGAACGTCCCGCTCGAGGACGGCCGCGTCACCGACGACGCCCGCATCCGCGCGTCGATCCCCACCATCCGCCACCTGCTGCGCTCCGGCGCGGCGGTGGCGGTGTGCTCCCACCTGGGGCGGCCGAAGGGCTCCCCGACGCCGGAGCTGTCCCTCGCCCCGTGCGCGGAGCGCCTCGCACAGCTCCTCGTCCGCCGCGTCGACCTGCTGCCCGACTGCGTCGGGCCGGAGGTGTCGGGCCGCGTCAGCGCCCTGCGCAAGGGCGAGGTCGTGATGCTCGAGAACGTCCGCTTCCACCCGGGGGAGGAGGCGAACGACGGCTCCTTCGCCGACAGCCTCGCCAACGGCTTCACCCACTACGTCGACGACGCGTTCGGCGCCGCCCACCGCGCCCACGCCTCCACCGAGGCGGTCGCGCGGCGGCTGCCGTCCCGCGCCGGGATGCTCCTGCGGCGGGAGGTGGAGGTCCTCACCGGGCTCCTCGACCGGCCCCGGCTGCCGTTCGTCGCGGTGCTCGGCGGGTCGAAGGTGGCGGACAAGCTGCCCCTCATCGAGCAGCTCGTCCAGAAATGCGACCGCATCCTCATCGGCGGCGCGATGTGCTTCACGTTCCTCGCCGCGCTCGGCGACCCCGTGGGGGCGTCGCGCTGCGAGGACGCGGAGGGCCAGCGGATGGCGCTCGGCCTGCTGGAGGCCGCGAACCGCATGAACTGCGCGCTGCAGCTTCCCGTCGACATCCTCGTCGCGGACCGCTTCGCCGCGGACGCCGACCTCGAGGTGGTGCCGACCGACGCGATCCCCGACGGCTGGATGGGGGTGGACATCGGCCCGCAGACGCAGGCGAGCTACCGGGAGGCGATCGAGGCGGCCGGCACCGTGTTCTCCAACGGGCCGATGGGTGCGTTCGAGATCCCGCCGTTCGCGGACGGCACCCGCGTCGTCGCGGAGGCGATGGCCGCGTGCCGCGGCGTGACCGTCGCCGGGGGTGGCGACAGCGCCGCCGCGCTCGCCGCGTTCGGCGTCGCCGACCGGCTCACCCACGTGTCCACCGGGGGTGGCGCGGCGCTGGAGCTGCTCGAGGGGCGCACCCTGCCCGGCGTCGCCGTCCTGCCGACGGGCGCGTGAGCGGCGTGCGACGCCCGCTCGTCGCGGGCAACTGGAAGATGCACAAGACGGCCGCCGAGGCGGCCGTCTGGTGCGATGCGTTCGCCCCGCTCGTCGACGGCGCCGCCGCCGAGATCGCGGTGTGCCCCCCGTTCACGGCCCTCGACGCGGTCGCCGCCGGCCTGGGCGCGACGCAGGCGTGGGTCGCGGCGCAGAACGTCAGCGAGCACGAGGCCGGCGCCCACACCGGTGAGGTGTCGGCCGCGATGATCGCGGCGGCCGGGGCGCGCGGCGCGATCGTGGGCCATTCGGAGCGCCGGGCGATGGGGGAGACCGACACGGTGGTCGCCGCCCGCACCCGCCGGCTGCTCGACCACGGCCTCACCCCGATCGTGTGCGTGGGGGAGTCCCTCGCGCAGCGGGAGGCGGGGCAGACGGAGGCCTGGCTCACCGTCCAGGTGCGCGCCTCCCTCGCGGAGGTCGCGCCCGAGGAGTCCGCCCTCGTCGTCGTCGCGTACGAGCCGATCTGGGCGATCGGGACGGGGCGCACCGCGACCCCGGAGATCGCGCAGGCGGCGATCGCCCACGTCCGGGCCGTGCTGGCGGAGCGCCTGCACGCCGACGCGATGCGCATCCTGTACGGCGGCAGCGTCACGCCCGACAACGCGGCGGACCTGATGGCGCAGCAGGACGTGGACGGGGCGCTGGTCGGCGGGGCGAGCCTGCAGCCGGAGGGTTTCGCGGCGATCGTCCGGGCGTCCGCCTGATGGCGGGGCCGCTCGTCCTCGTCGTGATCGACGGGTTCGGCATCGCGCCCGCCGGCCCCGGCAACGCGGTGTCGCTCGCCCGCACGCCGAACCTCGACGCCCTCGCCCGGGAGGGGTCGGCGACCCGGCTGCAGGCGGCCGGCCTGCCGGTGGGGCTCCCCGACGGCCAGCAGGGAAACAGCGAGGTGGGGCACCTCAACCTGGGGGCGGGCCGGCGCGTGCCGCAGATGCTGGTGCGGATCGACGAGGCGATCCAGGACGGCTCGTTCTTCGAGATTCCCGCGCTGCGCGCCGCGATGGCGGCGGGGCGCGCCGGCACCCTGCACCTGGTGGGGCTCGTCGGCAACGGCGGGGTACACGCCAGCGGACGCCACCTCGACGCCCTCGTCGAGCTTGCGCGGCGCGAGGGGGTGGAGCGGCTCGTGGTGCACGCCCTCACCGACGGGCGCGACAGCCGGCCCGACGCGGCGCTGCCGCAGCTCGAGCGGCTGGAGGCGGCGGGGGTGCGGGTCGGCACGGTGTGCGGCCGCTACTACGGCATGGACCGGGACCGCCGCTGGCCGCGGACGAAGGCCGCCTACGACGCGATCGTGCACGGCGCCGGGCATCGCGCCGCGACCGCGGTCGAGGCGATCCGCCGCTCCTACGACGCCGGCGTGACCGACGAGTTCGTGGAGCCGTGGGTGGTGGGGGACCCGTCCGACGGGCGCCTGCGCGACGGCGACGGCCTCGTGTTCTGGAACTTCCGCCCGGACCGGGCCCGCCAGCTCACCCGCGCGTTCGCGGAGGACGGGTTCGCCGACTTCGACCGGGGCGCGGCGCCGCCGCGGCCGGCGATGGCGACGATGACCCGCTACCACGCGCAGTTCACGGTGCCGGTGGCGTTCGAGGTGGAGAACGTGCGGCAGGGGCTCGCCCAGGCGGTCAGCGAGGCGGGCCGGCGGCAGCTGCACGTCGCCGAGACGGAGAAGTACGCGCACGTGACGTACTTCTTCAACGGCGGCCAGGAGGAGGCGTTCCCCGGTGAGGAGCGGGTCCTGGTGCCGTCGCCGCAGCACGTGCCGACCTACGACCACGCCCCGGAGATGAGCGCCCCGGGGGTGCGCGACGCCGTGGTGAAGGGCCTCACCGACGACGGGTTGTCGCTCGTGGTGGTGAACTTCGCGAACGCGGACATGGTGGGGCACACGGGAGTGATCCCGGCGGCGGTGCGGGGGATCGAGACGGTGGACGGGTGCATGGCGGCGATCCGCCCCGCGGTCGCGGCGGCGGGCGGGCTTCTCGCGGTCACCGCGGATCACGGCAACAGCGAGGTGATGCTGGAGCCGGACGGCAGCCCGAACACCGCGCACACCACGAACCCCGTGCCGTTCTGGATCGACCGTCCCGGCATCAGCCTGCGTGAGGGGAAGCTGGGGGATGTCGCCCCGACCCTCGCGGCGCTGATGGGGTGGGATGCCCCGTCGGCGATGACCGGCGACGTGCTCGTCGACTAGACGCGTGGCGGCGGCGGCGACACCGGCGACGCGTGCCGCCGCCGCGGCCGGCGTGGCGGTGACCCCG
>JBFLWO010000221.1:0-4559 GCA_040757755.1 Actinomycetota bacterium | reverse complement strand
GTCCGGCCCCCTCCGCGCCCCACGCGCCGCCGCCCTCGCCGCCCCCGCCGCCGTCGGCCTCTGCGCCGCCTCATGGGCGGGACACGCCTCCTCCGGCAACGACCGGGCCATCGGCATCGCCGCCGACGCCCTCCACGCCCTCGCCACCGGCCTGTGGCTCGGCGGCCTCGCCGCCCTCATCGCCTACCTCACGCCCGCCCTGCGACGCCTCGCCGGCGGCGAGCGCATCGGCCTGGCGGCGGCCGCCGTCGTGCGGTTCTCCACCCTCGCCGTCGCCTGCGTCGCCGTCCTCGTCGTGACCGGCGTCTACCGGGCCCTCGCCGAGATCCCCTCCGCCGGCGACCTCACCGGCACGGGCTACGGCCAGGCGCTCCTCGTGAAGCTCGGCGTGTTCGCCGCCATGCTCGCCGGCGGCGCCTACAACCGCTTCGCCCTGCACCCGCGCCTGGAACGCGCCGCCCTCGGCCTCGACCCCGACGACCGGGGCGCCGCCACACGCCTGCGCGCGAGCGTCGCCGCCGAGCTCGTCCTCGCCGCGGCCGTGCTCGCCGCCGTCGCCGTGCTCCTCAGCCTGCCGCCGCCGTGACCCGCCACCCCGGCGGCGGGCGGCGATACGATGCCGCCGAGGCCCGGCCGCCGGGCGGCACGGACGCGGGGAGGGCGATGGCGGCACCGGACGACGACCGCCTCCGCGAATACCGCGCGAAGCGCGACCCCACGCGCACCCCCGAGCCGTTCGCCGGGGACGCGGCCGGCGGCGCACCCATCTTCGTGATCCACCGCCACGACGCACGGCGCCTTCACTACGACCTGCGGCTGGAACGCGACGGCGCCCTCGCCAGCTGGGCCGTGCCGAAGGGGCTCCCGCTCGTCGTCGGCGAGAAGCACCTCGCCGTCCACGTCGAGGACCACCCCCTCGACTACGCGCGGTTCTCCGGCGAGATCCCCGCCGGGGAATACGGCGCCGGAACCGTCGAGATCTGGGATCACGGCGTCTACGACACCCTGGAGGAGAAGAAGGACGGGGGCCTCACCGTCCGCCTGCGGGGCGAGCACCTCGACGGGGTGTGGACACTCGTGCCGGCCGCCCTCGGCGGCGACCCGCGCAACTGGCTCGTCATCCGCAAGACCGGCGGACCCGCGATGGCCCGCCGCGACGGGCCTCGCTACGCCCCGATGCTCGCCACCCCCGCCGACGCCCTCCCCGCCGGCCCCGGATGGACCTTCGAGGTGAAGTGGGACGGCTACCGCACCATCGGCACCGTCACCGGCGGCGAGGCGCGCCTCGCGAGCCGCACCGGCCAGGACCTCACCGACCGGTTCCCCACCGTCGCGAACGCCCTCGTCCGCGCCATGCGCACCCCGGAGTGCGTCGTCGACGGCGAGATCTGCGCCCTCGACCGCGACGGCAAGCCCAGCTTCCAGGAGATGCAGCGCGGCGGCGCCGACCTGCGCTACTACCTCTTCGACCTCCTCGAGGTGGAGGGGGAGACGCTCCTCGACCTGCCGCTCCACACGCGCCGCGACCACCTCGCCGCGCTCCTCGACGCGCACCGCGGCACGGTGCTCCTCTCGGACACGTTCCCGGACGGGGCGGCCCTCCTCGACGCCGCCACCGCCCACGGACTGGAGGGAGTCATGGCGAAACGCGCCGACAGCCCGTACCGGCCCGGCGCCCGCAGCCGCGACTGGGTGAAGGTGAAGACCCGCCGCCGCCAGGAGCTCGTCGTCGCCGGCTACACGCGCGGCGCCGGCAGCCGCCGCCGCCTCGGATCGCTCGTCCTCGCCGTCCACCGCGACGGCCGCCTCGACTGGGCCGGGAACGTCGGGTCCGGGCTCACGGAGGCGGAGATCACGCGCCTGCTCGGCCTGCTGGAGCCGCTCCGCATCGACCGGAGCCCCCTCGCGGAGGTGCCCCGCATGCCGCGCGTCGCCCCGCGCGACGTGACGTGGGTGGAGCCCCGCCTCGTGTGCGAGGTGGAGTTCGCCGAATGGACCGGCGACGGGCGGCTGCGCGCCCCCGTGTACCTCGGGCTGCGGGAGGACAAGCCCGCCGAGGATGTGGTGCGGGAACGCCCCGCCGAGACCGAGCTCGTGCGGGACGGGCGCACCCTGCGCATCTCCCGGCTCGACAAGGTGTTCTGGCCGGAGGAGGGCATCACCAAAGGCGACCTCGTCGACTACTACGCACGCGTCGCCCCGGTGCTCGTGCCCCACCTGCGGGACCGCCCCTTCACGATGAAGCGCTACCCGGACGGGATCGACGGGGAGTTCTTCTTCCAGAAGGACGCCCCCGACCACATGCCGGACTGGATCCGCACCCACGAGGTGCACGCCACCACCCGCGACACGCCGCGCCGCCGGCGGCTCATCCGCGCGCCGCTCGTCGACGACGACCTGTCCCTCCTGTGGATGGTCGCGATGGGCTGCATCGACATGAACGCCTGGTACTCGCGCATCGACCGGCCCGACCGGCCTGACTTCGTCCTGTTCGACCTGGACCCGGCCGAGGGCACCGGGTTCCGCGACGTGGTGCGCGTCGCGCTCCTCGTGCGGGAGGTCCTCGACCTCATCGGCCTGGAGGGCTACCCGAAGACGAGCGGCTCGAAGGGGATGCACGTCATCGTCCCCGTCATACGCCGCTACGCCTACGCGGACACCCGGCGGTTCGCCGAGGTGGTGGCCGGCGCGCTCGTCCGCGCGCACCCGGACCTCGTCACCACCGAGTGGCGGAAGGAGAAGCGGCACGGCGTGCTCATCGACGCGAACCAGAACGGCGAGGGGAAGACGATCGCCTCCGTGTACTCGGTGCGCCCCCGCCCCGGCGCGCCCGTGTCGACGCCCCTCACCTGGGAGGAGGTGACGGAGGACCTCGACCCCGCGGCCTTCACGATGGACGCCGTCCTCGACCGGGTCCGGCGCCTCGGCGACCTGCACGCGCCGGTGCTGGAGCACGGGCAGTCCCTCGGCAAGGCGCTGAAGTCGCTCGGCGAAGGGCCGATGAGGGACTAGTCGCTCGTCGAGGTCGAAGACCCCCCGACCGTCCGGTGACCCTGGCGGGGGAGCCGGGTACCGTCGGCGTCGCGAGGGACCGCACCGACACGGAGGTACTCAGGGACGTGGCACGGACAGCACAGACCCTTCCGCGCCCCGGGGCGGGGCGCCGCGCCGGGGCGCGGCACCGGGGGTTCAGCTTCGTCGAGCTCCTCATCGTGACCGTGATGCTGGGGCTCCTCGCGGCGATCGCCGTCCCGGCGATCCTGGGGCAGCGGGAGCGGGCGGAGGACGCGACGGCGAAGTCCCTGCTGCGGGCGGGGGCCGGCGCGGTGGAGGCGAGCTTCACGCAGGAGGAGTCGTACGCAGGGCTCGACGCGGCCGCCCTGCGGGCGGTCGAGCCGAACGTGAAGTGGCTGGACGCGCCGGGGGCGCAATCCGCCGAGACCGAGGTGTCGCTGTCGAACGTGGGCGAGGACACGTTCACCCTCACCACGACGACGCGGGCCGGAACCGTCTACACGTACAAGAAGGACCTGGGAGCGACGCCGGTCGTGTCGCGCACCTGCGGCGCCGGCTGCACCTGGTAGGCGCGCGGGAATCGGCGCGCATCCGCGCGCCTTTCCCGACACTCGTGCGGTGATCCGCGCGGGCCGGGGGTGCCACCCTGGTCCGCGTGGTCGCCCGACTCGTCAGCCCCGCCGTCGTCGGACTCGAGACCTCCACCGTCGAGGTGGAGGTGGACCTGCGCGCGGGCCTCCCCGCGTTCTCGGTGGTCGGCCTGCCCGACGCGGCGGTGCAGGAGGCGCGCGAGCGGGTCCGCTCCGGGGTGGTCAACCAGGGATTCGCGATCCCGGCGCGGCGCATCGTCGCCAACCTCGCCCCGGCGGACCTGCGCAAGTCGGGTCCGCAGTACGACCTGCCGATCGCGCTCGCGATCCTCGCGGCCTCCGGCCAGCTCGCCCACGAGGCGCTGCGGGGGGTCGCCGCGGTCGGCGAGCTCGCCCTCGACGGCAGCCTGCGCGCCGTGCCGGGGGCCCTGGCGATGGCGGAGCACGCGGGGGCGTCGGGCTGGAGGCGGCTGGTCGTGCCGCAGGCGTGCGCGGGGGAGGCGGCGCTCGTGGCCGGGGCGGAGGTCGTGGGGGCCGCCACCCTGCGCCACGCCGTCGAGATCCTGGAGGGGAAGGCGACCGGCGCCCCGCCCCGCATCGACCCGGAGGAGGTGCTGCGCGGGGCGGGCGCGGGCCAGGAGCCCGACCTGGCGGAGGTGCGCGGCCAGGCGGTCGCGCGGCGGGCCCTCGAGATCGCCGCCGCCGGCGGGCACTCCCTGCTACTCGTCGGACCCCCCGGGGGCGGCAAGACCATGCTGGCGCGGCGCCTTCCCGGGATCCTGCCCGCCCTCACGGTCGAGGAGGCCGTCGCCGTCACGCGGATCCACTCCGTCGCGGGGCTCCTCGACCCGGGGCGCCCCCTGGTGGCGCGCCGCCCGTTCCGGGCGCCGCACCACACGATCTCGGCGGTGGGGCTCGTGGGGGGCGGCCGCGTGCCGCGGCCGGGGGAGGTGA
>JBFLWO010000220.1:0-4583 GCA_040757755.1 Actinomycetota bacterium | reverse complement strand
CCCCGGCGTCCCAGCCGGGCGGCTGCGGCCGCGCGTCGCCGTCGTAGTCGTGGGTGGGGGCGGCGACGCCGGCGAGGGCCGCGACGCCGAGGGCCACCGCCGGGGAGCCCGCGGCGACGTGGTAGTCGCCCGTGATGCCCGCCGGGTAGGTGGGGGTGATGAGCACGCGCCCCGGGACGTTCGCGTCGAGCACGAACCACCCGGCCGTGAACGGCATCTCGTACCGCTGGCCGAACAGCGGGTCGGTGCCGACCCGGTTCGTCGGGTGGGTCGCGCCGGCCGCCGGGTAGTCGACGGTGAGGATGGAGCGCCGCGGCCGCAGCCGGCCCACGGGCTCGCCCGCGGGCGGGACGCCGATCACCTCGAGGTCGATGACCCGCTGGAACGTCGCGCCGTTCGTCGCCCGGTCGAACGTCCAGGCCTTGTTCTGCCAGAAGACGTTGTTGAACAGGGACGGGTCCGAGAAGTTCGCGGCGCCCGGGTCGTCGGCGCGCAGCGCGGCGAGGAACGGGGTGGAGTGGTAGTAGGTGACGAGGCCCGCGGAGTGCGGCTGCCCGTCGGCGTCGATCGCCGTCGAGGTGGAGGCGTTGTCGGCGATCGTGTTGTTCACGATCTCGACGTTCGCCGCGTCGTCGAGGGCGATTCCGCCGCCGATGTCGGTGGCGATGTTGCTCACCACCATGTTGTTGGTGATGCGGATGCGGGAGGTGAGCGGCCGCAGCAGCCGGATGCCGGCGCCGTCGTCGTGGCTCAGGTTGCCCTGGATCCAGTTGGCGTCGATGGTGACGCCGCCGGAGGGCGTGCCGATCACGGCGGGCGGCGCGGGGATCTCGCCCGCGACCATGATGCCGCCGCTCTCGTCGAACGCCTCGTTGAAGGCGATCACGTTCCGGGCGATGCGGCCGGCGCGGCTCGTGCCGTAGTGGGAGATGCCGCCGCCGTACTCGCCGGAGTAGTTGCCGCACACGTCGTTGTCGATGACGCGGTAGCGGTCCGCCCCGGCGAAGATCCCGACCGCCCCCGCGAGACGGAGCCCGCCGTTGCGCAGGATGCGGTTGCGCTCGATGGTGACGTCGTCGTTGAAGCTGTTGCCGGCGAGGGCCTGGCCGAGGGTGACGGCCCCGCCGGTGACGCCGAAGTTCCCCTCGAAGCGGTTGTTCGTGATGCGGGTGCCGGTGCCGAACGCGTAGACGTGGATGCCGCCGGCGTACTCGCCCCAGTGGTTGCCGGTGATGGCGAAGCCGTCGATGGCGGGGGCGGTGATGAACTGGCCGGGGCCGGGGAGCCGGAAGTCGTTCTCGCGCGCGACGATGGTGATCGCCGCGCCGGGCATGACGTCCGTGTCGTTCGCGTTGGACGCGTAGGGCGTCCCGGCGAGCCGGGCGAGCCACGCGGCGCGGACGTTGTCGAAGAACCGGCCGTCGATGGTGGAGCCGGG
The DNA here is from genome assembly GCA_040757755.1 of Actinomycetota bacterium. Classification (GTDB taxonomy): domain Bacteria; phylum Actinomycetota; class Thermoleophilia; order Miltoncostaeales; family Miltoncostaeaceae; genus JBFLWO01. The sequence goes on along the minus strand of JBFLWO010000220.1, from coordinate 3,145 downwards.
GATGGCGGGGCCGGTGCCGGCGCCGACGCCCTGCAGCCACACCGCCTTGTTGAGGATGACGCTCTCGAAGTGGACGCCGGCCCGCACCACGATCAGCGCGCGGGGCGGGGCGGCGTCGATCGCGGCCTGCACGGACTGGCCGGGGTCGACGTGGCGGACCGGCGGGGTGTAGCCGCCGCCGATGACGTGCAGGGTGAGGGCGGCGCGGCTCGTGCGGCCGTTCTGTGCGCGCACGACGAGCTGGCCGGGGCCGGCGGGGTGGCCGGGCGGGACCCGGAACGTGATGCTGTCGTCGGCCCAGCTCAGGATCGTGACGGCGGTGCCGCCGACAAGCACCCGGGAGGCCGTGCCGCGCGTCCCGAAGCCGCGGCCGCGCACCGTCTTCGTGCGGAGGGCGGCCGTCGCGGAGGTCCGCACGTACGGGTCGCCGGTCAGGACGTACACCTCCGGCGTGCCCTGCGGGATGCCGCAGGAGTTGTCGGTGGGGTTGTTCGCCGCGGGCAGCGGCGCGATGTCCGCCACCGTCGTCTTCCCGGGCCACACCTCGTACTTGAAGGGCCGGGTCTGGTAGCGGAGGTTGTAGTTCGCGTTGGGGGCGCCGGGGTCGCCGGGGTCGTTGGTGACGACCCGGTAGACCGCGGGGCACACCCCCGCCGGGGTCGGGCAGTTGATCGTGCGGGTGGACGGCACGAGGACGTCGAAGAACCCGTGCGCGTCGGTGTTGACGGTGGTGACGAGGCGGCCGCTGAAGTCGCGGATGCCGACGGGGACGTTGGGGATGCCGACCTTGTCGCCGTACATGCGGCGGTTCGGGTTGGTCTCGATGGTGACGTCGTCGAGGACCATGCCCCAGATGCGGCCGGGCGGGTTGATGCCCTGCTCGCCGGGGGTGGTGACGCCGGTGTCGACGAACAGGTGGAAGTCGGCGGCGGCGTTCTGCCCGTCCTGCAGCGTCACGAGGCGCTGGTCGCACAGCGGGCGGGTCTGGCCGTCGTAGGGGCTGCGCGGGTCGCTCACCGCGTTCGGCGCGCCGACGCACTCCGCCGGCGGGATCTGCGGGATGAACGCGTCGCCCTGGTCGGTGTTGATGTCCTGCTCCCGCACCACCTGGTAGTGGGCGGGCCTGACCACTTCGACGACGTAGTCGCCGGGCGGGATGGGCGACACGGGCGCGGCGAGGGCGGCGCCGGTGGCGGGGTCGTTGGTGAGCTCGGTGAAGGCGTAGCCGCCGTCGAAGACGCCCTCCTTCACCTCGTTCATCAGGGAGCCGACCTCGGCGCAGCGGGCGCCGATGCCGAGCGGGTCGCCGAGGGGCCGGCCGAGCTCGTCGGTCATGTCGCACGGCGCCTCGCCGGCGGCGGGCGGACGGGTCCAGTGGTCGGTCGTCGCCTCCGCGATCGGGTACGCGCTGCGGGTGCGGGTCGCGGCGTTCCAGCCGTACAGCCGGAGCGTCACGCCCGGGAGGCCGGGCTCGTAGTCCTCGTTCGCCTGCAGGCGCGGGTCGAGCTCGTTGCGGGTGGTGGCGTGGAAGACGATGCCGGAGATGCCGCCGTTCTCGCCCGGCCGGTAGGCGCGCTTGCCCCAGTCGACGACGCTGCGCGCGCCGAACCAGGTGAGCGTGTTGAGGGTGAGGGTGTCCTCCGGGAAGACGGCCTCGATCTCGGGCCGCGGCGTGAGGAGCTGCCCCTGCAGGCCGTTCGCCCAGTACACGTCGTGGGCGGCCGCGCCGGTCGACTTGTTTCGCGCGAAGCCGATCTCCTGGACGAGCCACCGCGCGAACGGGAAGATCTCGGGCATGTCGTAGCGGCCCTGGGCGTCGCTCGTGGAGCCCGTGTAGACGGTGCCGTCGCCGAAGCGCAGCCCCACCGGCTCGCCGGCCATCGGCGGCTCGCCGGCGTCGCGGCGGCCGTTGCCGTCGAGGTCCTTGAAGACCGTGCCGGAGATCCGGCCGAACCACCCGGGGGTGCCGATCACGCCGAGGTTCTGGGTGAGGGAGTTCCCCGGGTTCGCGGCGGTGGGGCCCACGTTCACGGTGATGAACTCCATGAAGTGGTCGAGCGGCGGGTCCCAGTAGGCGAGCTGGTACGTGCCGGGCGGGACGTTCGGGATCGTGAAGTTGCCGCCGGCGTCGCCCTGCCCGGTGTAGACCTGCTCGTCGTTGCGCCCGATGTCGACGAGCGCGACGTAGGGGTTCTTGACCGGGGTCGTCGGCTGGAACGGGTTCGTGGAGCCGATGAACTCGACGAGCGTCTTGACCTGCCCGGTGATGGTGCCGCGCGTCTCGCCGGGGGCGGGCGCCGGGAAGCTCTTGGCCTTCACGAAGCCGTGCAGCACGGCGGGGATGCCGACCCCTTCGCCGATGCCCTGCCCGGTGCCGTCGTCGTCCTCGAGGAGCCACGCGTCGATGCCGAGCGTGCCTTCGATGGTGGTGGTCTGGATCCAGCCGGAGCCGTCGGGCGGGATCGCCTTCACCTCGTACTTGCCGGGCGGGAGGTTCGTGATCGTGACCTCGCCGTCGGGGCCGGTGAGGCACTGGCCGCCGCAGAGGGGGTCGCCGAAGTAGTCGACGGTGACCTCGCCGACGGCGTCGGCGATCGTCACGTGGAAGCCGGCGAGGCCGGCCTCGCGGGGCACGTCCTCCGCCTGGTTCACCGGCTTGGTGTCCTCGAAGGCGCGCACCACGAGCCGGGCGAGCTTGAGACCCTTCGCCCCCGAGCCGGGGTCGAGCCGGTAGGGGGTGAGCTGGGTGGTGAAGGTGTTGGCGCCGCCGGCGGCGACGGTGATGTACGCGCCGCCGAGCTTGTAGTCGGGGACGTCGAGCGACACGAGGTACTTGCCGGGCTCCAGCGACAGCCCGACGGCGCCGTTCGCGCCGACCGCGCCGTTGCCGGCGTCGGCGACCGGGCTGTAGGTGGCGACCTCCCCGAGGCCGGGGCCGTTCAGGGTGAGCGGGTCGCCGGGGCTCGCCGCCGGGTCGAGGCTGTTGTCGACGTTCGCGACGTACTTCACGCGCGTCCCGGGGGCGACCGGCTGCTGGGTGTCGGCGTCGACGAGCCGGACGGTGACCGGTGTCGGCGCGCTGCCCGCCGGGGCGGAGCCGAGGACCCAGGCGGCGAGGGCGGAGGCGGCGAGGGCCGCCCCGGCG
>JBFLWO010000219.1:0-4610 GCA_040757755.1 Actinomycetota bacterium | reverse complement strand
GCGGGGGCGCACGGCGCGTCTACGCGTCCGCCGGCTCCCCCGCCGCCGCGTTCACGATGTCGGCGAGCGCCCGCACCACCTGCACGCACATCGCGTCGCTCACCGCCACCTGCACCTGGCTGCCGTCCTGGTCGTCGAACGCGAGCTGCCAGAACGGGATGAGCCCCTCGTCCGTCGCCTGCGGCGGCGTCACCGACACGCCCACCACGGCCGGGGTCAACACCCAGAACACGCGGCCGGGAAGCTCCGCCGGCACCGGCTCCCAGCCGTGGCCCTCCGGAAGCGACGCGCGATGCGGCTCCGCCTGGGTGAACGCGCCCAGGAGCCCGTCCGCGTCCTGCTCGGTCACGGCGACCTGCACCTGCACGCTGCCCCCGTCGAACAGCAGGAGGCCCACCGGCACCGTGCCGTCGGCGGGCGGCTCCTCCCCCTCGGGGACCTCGACCTCGACGGGCGCGAAGTCGAAGTTGACCGCCTCGAACCGGATGATCTGTCGCACGGAATCCCCTTTGCCTGTCCGGTGGTAGCGTGACCACGGTGTCCAACATCACGGCCCCGTCCCGCCGGGGGGACCGGCCCGGCATTGTCACACACCGGCCGCCGCCGCTCGGCGGAGCCGTCCTCCTCGTCCCCGTCCCCGAAACGGTGCGGCCGGAGCGGCTCCTCGCCGCGCTCGCCGACCGGCCCTGGCCCGTGCTCGCCCGCCACGGCGACACCACCGTCGTCGCCTCCGACCCCGTCGAGACCGTGGAGGGCCCCCGGGCGTGGGACGTCCTCGACACGCCCCTCGACCCCGCCGGGGCGCCCGCGCCGATGGCGGGCGGCTGGATCGGGCTCCTCGCCGACGGGCTCGCCGGCACCGTCGAGCGCCTCCCCGCCGCACCCGACGACCCCGGCGGGCCCCCCGCCGCCGCGCTCGGCCGCTACGAGTCGGTCGCCCTCGTCGACGACGCCGGACGCTGCGTCCTCGCCACCACCGGCGGGCGCGCCGGCCTGCGCCACCTGGAGGACGCCGTCGCCCGCATGCGCCCCGTCGCCGACGAGACGCCGCGCCGCGCCGCCCACCCCGCAAGCTCGTTCACACCCGGCGGCTACCGCGACGCCGTCGCCCGCATCCGTGAGCTGATCGCCGCCGGGGACTGCTACCAGGTGAACCTCACGCAGCGGCTCACCGCCCCCTGGACCGGCACCGCCCCCGGCTTCGCGCACGCCCTGTGGCGCGCCGCCGGCCACGCCGCGTACCGCGCCTACCTGGGCCTGCCCGGCGGCGTCGTCGCCTCCGCGTCCCCCGAAAGGCTGCTGCGGGTGCGCGGCGGCGTCGCCTCCAGCGAGCCGATCAAGGGCACCGCGCCGCGCGGCGCCACCGACCTCGCCGCCCGCCCGAAGGACCGCGCCGAGCACGTCATGATCGTCGACCTCGTCCGCAACGACCTCGGGCGCGTCGCCCGGCCCGGCGGCGTCCGCGTCGCCCGGCTCATGCACCGCCTCGAGACCGCGTACGTCGACCACCTCGTCAGCGAGGTCGTCGCCGACCTCGCCCCCGGCACCACCCCCGCCGCCGTGCTGCGCGCCGTCTTCCCCGGCGGATCCGTCACCGGGGCGCCGAAGGTGCGCGCCCTCGAGGTGATCCGCGACATCGAGCCGGTGTCCCGCGGCCCCGCCTTCGGCAGCGTCGTGTGCGTCGGCCGCGACGGCTCCGTCGACGCCGGCATCACCATCCGCACCGCCTGGCTCGCCGGCGGCGAAGCCCGCTACTGGTGCGGCGGCGCCGTCGTCTGGGACTCCGACCCCGAGGCCGAGCGCCTCGAGGCGTGGGCGAAGGCCGCCCCGTTCCTCCGGGCGATCGGCGCCGCCTGACCCGCGTCGTCATCCTCAACGGCCGCCGCGTCGACCCGGCGCGGGCCTGCATCCCGATCGACGACCCCGCCGTGCGCGGCGGCGAGGGGATCTTCGAGACGATGCGCGCCCGCCGCGGCGCCGTGCCGTTCCTCGACCGCCACCTCGACCGGCTCGCCGCGTCCGTCGCCGCCCTCGGCATGGCGGGGATGCCGCCGCGCGACGCGATCGCCCGCGACGTCCACGCCGCCGTGGCCGCCGCCGGCGACGGGCTCCTGCGGGTGCGGGTCACCGCCACCCCCGGCCCCACCCTCGTCGTCGACGCGCAGGAGGTGCGGATCGACCCGGCGACGCGGCGGAACGGGCTGCGGGCCGTGTCGTGCCGCGGCTACTGGGTGCCGCAGAACCCCCTCGCCGAGCACAAGACCCTCGCCCGCATCCCGTTCGCCCGCGCCGGGCGGGCCGCCGACGCCGCCGGCGCCGACACCGCCCTGCTCCTCGACCCCGACGGGCGCCTCGGGGAGGCCGTCACCGCCAACGTCTTCGCCGTCATCGACGGCGCCCTCTGCACGGCGCCGGTGCGGGGCCTCCTGCCCGGCGTCACCCGCGACGCCGTCCTCGCCGCCGAGCCCGTCCGGGAGGTGGCGCTGGAAGAGGCGGACTGGCGGCGCGCCGCCGAGATGTTCCTCACGAGCGGCATCCAGGGCGCCGTGCCCGTCGTGGAGGTCGACGGCGCCCCCGTCGGAGACGGCCGTCCCGGCCCCGTCACCCTGCGCGTCGCCGCCGCCCTCGACGCCCTCCTCGACGGGTGCCGCTGACCCCCGGCCCGTGACCCGTTAAGGTGACCCCGTCGAGGACGGGGGGCTTTCCGTGGCGGAGCGGCGTGCAGCGCGCAAGCAGACGGCGACCGGGCGGCTCGACCCTGACGGGACGTACACCGCGGAGGACCTCGTCGTCGCCACCGACCGCGACCTCCCCTGGAGCGACGCGCGCGAGCTCGACCCCGAGCTCCCCGCCCGCGAGATCGTGTACCGCATCGTCCGCCGCCGCGGACCGATGGGGCTCGCCGCCCTCGCCCGCGAGGTCGCCGCGGCCGTCCCCGCCGCGGAGCGCGCCCCCTACGTCGGGGACCCCGTGCTGTTCACGGTGAGGCTCATCATCGGCCAGCGCGGCGAGCTGCCCGCCCTCGCCGACTTCGCCTCCGCGGTGCGGCTCGCCGCCCAGCTCGACGGGCCCGACCCCGACTACGGGCTGGTGCTCCTCCCCGCGTAGGGATCTCCCGCCTCGAAAGTCCGCCTCGCGATTCCGGACGGGTCGCTGATCACGACTTTCGAGACGGGTCATGCGCAGTGGCGTGTCCGAGCAGGGTTCCTGTCGCTCTGCGGTCACGGGCGCGCATTGCCGGATCGCAACGCGCGCCCTACGGGAAACCCTGAACGTCGGGTGCCGGACAGGCGGCGGTGCGGCTCAGCCGGGCTGAGCGCGGGTCAGCGGGCCTTGCGTCCCCGGGGCCGCTCCAGCCCCGGCGGGCTCGGCACGCGCTTGCCGAGCAGGCGCATCGCCTTCAAACCCAGGGACAGCTTCTCCCGGTCGTCGGTGCGGGCGATGTCGAGGCCCGCGAGCTCCGCGACCCGGTCCAGGCGGTAGCGCACCGTGTGGCGGTGCGTGTACAGCTGCCCGGCGGTGACCGCGAGGTTCGCGTCGTTCTCCAGGTACGCCGCGAGCGTGGCGACGAGCTCCGTCCCGTACTGGTCGTCGTAGGCGACGAGCGGGCCGATCGTCTGGTCGTAGAAGCCGGCGAGCTCCTCCGGGCGGTCCGCGAAGATCTGGAAGAGGAGCTTGTACGTGCCGGTCTCCTCGAACGTCACGACCTCCCCGACGCGGCCGAGCCGCTGCCCGATCGCCAGGGCGAGCTCCGCCTCGTCGAGGGCCGCGCCGAGGCGCTCCGGCTCCGGCGTGTACCGCGACAGCGCCAGGCTGAGGGCGACGCCCGGCACCGCCTGACCCGTCGCCCCGATCAGGCGCCGCGCCACCGTGTGGGACCGCTCCTCGTGGCCCTCCCCCGCGCTCGCCCCCTCCGGCGGCAGGAGCACCAGCAGGTTCCCCTCGTCCCAGTCCATCAGGGCGCCCGGGCAGTGGATCTCGAGCACCGCCCGGCACTGCTGCAGGAACCGCCGCACGAGCCGCGGCTCCGTGATGAGGCGCCCCTGGTTGTGCGGGTCCTCCAGCCGCCCCATCAGCGCGACCGCGCCGTTCGCAAGGTCGGTGCCCAGGTGCCGGGCGCGCCGCACGATCGACTCGGGGCTCACGATCTCCCCGGCGCGCAGCTCCTCCAGCAGGTCGCCGCGCAGGCGCGCCTCCGTCTCGGTGCGGGCCTCGTCCCGCGCCCGCTCGATCGCGCACGCCTCCGCGAGCTCCGCCATCACCGCGGCGTCACCCGCCTCGACCGGCAACGACACCCAGGCGACGACGACGCCGACGGCGCCGCCGCGCCCGATGACCCGCTCCCGCACCACCGCGAACGACTCGTCGGCGAAGAACGAGCCGAGCACCGACGCCGGCCCGTGCCCGCGGGCGCGCTCCACGGCGGCGGTCAGCTCCCCCTCCTGCTCCGCCGACAGGCCGGCGGAGCCGAGGACGTCGAGGTACTCGTCGAGGCACGCCACCCCCGTGTCGAGGAAGCGGGCCGCCACGCCGGCGAGCGCCGAGTAGCCCTGCCCCGCCACCAGCGGGTCGCGCAGCGCGGAGCGCGCCTGCGCCGACCGCACCACGCC
>JBFLWO010000218.1:0-4621 GCA_040757755.1 Actinomycetota bacterium | reverse complement strand
CGACGGTCGCGGGCGGCGTGACGCGGGTCGCGGGCCGCGCCGTGATCGACCGGCTCGGCGGCGGCACGCCGACTCTCCTCGTCGTGGAGGGCGGCCGCCCCGGGGAGCGGCTCCGGGCCGCCAGCGTCGCCGCGGGCGTGGAGATCGAAGCGGCCGGCCGCACCTTCACGATCACGTCGGAGCGGCGCGACGTGGTCCTCACCGTCACGCAGGGTCAGCCGGAGCTCACCTCGGCGTGACCGCCCCGGGCGGTTACTTCGCCTGGGAGAGGAGCACCGCGAGGTCCGCGTAGCAGAGCCCCTCGATCACGGAGGGAAGGCCGATCTCGTGGCCGACGGCGGCGGCCAGCGACCGCGCCCGCTCCAGCACGGAGGGGTGCACCACCTGGCCCGGCGCGATCTCCGCGATCCGCTTCGCCTCGTTGCGCAGCTGGTTGAGGTCGGCCGCGGGGGAGTTGAACGTCGGCTTCTGCTGCGGAGTCCAGCCCGCTGGGGTCTCGGATGTGCTCACGCCGGGAAGACTAGCGGCCCCGCCGTGCCGCCACCCCGACACCGCGCACGCGGGCCGCTACCAGGTGAGCCGTTCCTCCGCGCGGCGCACCGCGCGGCGCATGAGCTCCCCCTGGCTGTCGACCGCCTCCTCGCCCTCCGCGGGACGGATGCGGGTCCACGTGCCGTCCGCGTGCAGCCGCCACGCGAACGCCGTGTCGGCGAGCATCACCTCCAGGGCCTCCCCCAGCTCGGTGCACGCCGCCCGGTCCTCGACCGGGGTGATGAGCTCGACCCGGTGGTCGAGGTTGCGCACCATCATGTCGGCCGACCCGATGAAGTAGCGGGTGTCGTCACCGGACGTGAACGCCAGGATGCGGGCGTGCTCCAGGAAGCGGCCGACGACCGACATGACCCGCACCGTCTCGCTCACCCCCGGGATGCCGGGCCGCAGGCCGCAGATGCCACGGATCACGAGGTCCACCGGCACGCCCGCCTGCGACGCCCGGTAGATCGCCTCGATCACGGGGCCGTCGACGAGGGCGTTCATCTTCATCACGACGCGCCCCGGCACCCCCGCGAGGTGCGCCTGGGCGACCCGGTCGATCTGCTCCACCACCGCGTCGCGCAGGTGGGCCGGCGCGACCAGCACCTTGCGGTACGCGGGCGGGTGCGCGAACCCGGTGAGGTAGTTGAAGAGGTCCGCGACGTCCTCGCAGATGTCGTCCCGGCAGGTGAACAGGCCGAGGTCCGTGTAGAGGCGCGCCGTGGACGGGTTGTAGTTGCCGGTGCCGATGTGGACGTAGCGGCGCAGGCGGTGCCCCTCGCGGCGCACCACCATCGCGAGCTTCGCGTGGGTCTTGAGGCCGACGAGGCCGTACACGACGTGCACCCCGGCGCGCTCCAGGTCACGCGCCCACCGGATGTTGCGCTCCTCGTCGAACCGCGCCTTCAGCTCCACGAGGCACACGGTCTGCTTCCCCTGCTCCGCCGCGCGGATGAGGGCGGGGACGATGGGCGTGTCGCCGCTGGTGCGGTACAGGGTCTGCTTGATCGCGAGGACGTCGGGGTCCTCGACGGCCTGCTCCACGAACCGCTCGACGCTGGTGGAGAAGTCGTCGTACGGGTGGTGCACGAGGACGTCGCCGCGGCGGATCACCGCGAACACGTCGGCGGGCTCGTCCCCCTCCCCCCGAAGCGCCGGGGCGGTGCGCGGCTGCCATGGCGCGTGGCGCAGGTCGGGCCGGTCGAGCTCGGCGACCTGCCACAGCGCCGTGAGGTCCAGGGGGCGCGGCACCTTCAGCACGCCCTCCGGCGGCACGGCGAGCCCCTCCACGATCTCGGCGAGGAGCGCCGCCGGGGCGCCGTCCTCCACCTCGAGCCGCACGACGTCGCCGAAACGGCGTTGACGAAGCTGCGCCTCGACGGCGCCGAGCAGGTCGTCGGCCTCGTCGGAGATGGAGAAGTCCGCGTCGCGGGTGACGCGGAACAGTGCGGACTGCACGATCTCCATGCCGGGGAAGAGGCGGTCGAGGTGGCTCTCGATGACGTCCTCCAGCGGCACCATCACGTCGCCGACGCGCATGAACCGCGGCAACCCGGTCGGCACCTTCACCCGGGCGAAGCGGGTCTCCCCGCCCATCGGGTCCCTCACGGTCAACCCGAGGTTGAGGGAGAGCCCAGAGATGTACGGAAACGGCAGCCCCGGGCCGACGGCGAGCGGTGTGAGCACCGGGAACACCTCCCGCTGGAACGCCCGGTCGAGCTCGGCGCGCTGCCCCGGGGCGAGGGCGGCGGACGGCGTGATCACGATCCCCTCCCCCTCCAGGGCGGGCCGCAGGTCCTGCGCCCAGATCCGCGCCTGCTCCGCGGCGAGCACCTGGACGCGCTCCCCGACCCGTGCCAGCACCTCCGCCCGTGGGATGCGGTCGGCGGTGGACGGCTTGCGTCCCGCCTCCAGCGCCTGGCGGGCGGCCGCGACGCGGATCATGAAGAACTCGTCCAGGTTCGACGCGAAGATCGCGAGGAACTTGCACCGCTCCAGCAGGGGGATCGCGTCGTCCTGGGCGAGCTGCAGGACCCGCGCGTTGAACTCGAGCCACGACAGCTCGCGGTTGACGTAGAGGGCGGGGTCGGTGAGGTCCGGTGCGGCCCGTGGGGAGCGGAGCGTGGTCACGCAGGGATTGTGGCCTGCCCATCCCACTTGTGGAAGGGTGGCCGCGACGGGTTACGCTGGAGTGCAGCCCCACTGCCTGCTCGCCGATCCCTTGGGGGACGATGACGCGATCCACGTTCAGGCCGCGCCGCGGTGCGCCCCTGCCGGTGGTCGTGATCGCCCTCGCCGCGGCGGGCGCCGCGTCCGCCGCCCCCGCCCGGGAGGACGGGGTGCTGGTGAAGCTCGACCCGGGGGCGACGCGGGAGGAGCGCGCCGCCGTGTGGAGCGCCCTTGGCGCGACGGCGTCGCGCGGCCTTCCCGCCGGGTGGCGGGCGTACCGCCTGCCGCGGGAGGTGTCCCTCGCGGACGCCCGGGCGCGACTCCGCTCCACGTCGGCGGACGTGGCGGTGCAGCTCGACCGCACCATCGTCCCGTTCGCGCTCACCGACGACCCGGAGCTCACCGCCGGAAACCAGTACGGCCTGTCCGCGATCCGGGCGCCCGAGGCGTGGGAGGTGCCGCACACCCGTCCCCCCGTGACGGTCGCGGTGGTCGACACGGGGGCCCAGGTGCTGCACACGGATCTGAGGAACGGGATCTGGCGGAACGTGGCGGAGGTCGACGGCAACGGCCTCGACGACGACGGCGACGGGTACGTCGACGACGTGGAGGGGTGGGACGTGGCGAATGGCAACGCCTCCGTGTTCGACAGCCCGTCGGACGACGCGCACGGCACCCACGTCGCGGGGATCATCGGGGCGGAGGCGGGGAACGGCGTGGGCATCGCGGGGGTCGCGGGGCCGCCCGGACGGGTGCGGATCATGCCCGTGAAGTTCCTCACCGCCGACGGGGGGCGGGAGAGCGATGCGATCGCCGCGATCGACTACGCGCGGCGGCGCGGCGCGCGGGTCATCAACGCGTCGTGGGGCGGCCCGCCGTCCGACGCCCTCTGCGACGCGGTGCAGACCGCGGTGAATGCGGGGGTGGTCGTGGTCGCGGCGGCGGGGAACGACTCCGTCGACAACGATGCGACGCCGACGGTTCCGAGCGGCTGCCCCGGCGACGGGGTGATCTCGGTGGCGGCGACGACGGCGACGGACGGCCTGGCGTCGTTCAGCAACTTCGGGGCGACGACGGTGGACGTGGGCGCCCCCGGGGACGACGTGCGCTCCACGTTGCCGTTCAACGCGTACGGCGACGCGTCGGGCACGTCGATGGCGGCGCCGCACGTGGCGGCGGTGGCGGCCCTGATGGTCGGTCAGGACCCCACCCTCACCCCGGCGCTCGTGCGGGAAGGCGTGATGGGGTGCGGGGATCCGGTGGCGGCACTGACGGGCCGGACGGTGTCGGGCCGGCGCCTGAACGCCGTGAACGCGGTGGAGCAGGCGCGGTCGCGCGGCGCGGGGGTGGACGCGGTGGCGCCGTGCGCGTTCGCGGCATCCTCCCCGGATCCGGGTGTGACGACGGGTCCGCGGCCCATGTTCATGTGGGGTGCGGCGACGGATCTCGGCAGTGGCGTGGCGTCGTACCGCGTGCTCCTCGACGGTGCGGTGGTGGCGCAGGCGGCGCGGACGGCGGTGTCGACGCAGCCGCCGGCGGACCTTCCGGAGGGGACGCACACCTGGACGGTGGAGGCGGTGGACGGTGCGGGGAACCGGCGTGCCACGGCGCCGCGGACGGTGGTGGTGGACGGCGGGCCGCCCGCCGCGTCCCCCCTGGTGGAGCCCGCCGCGGACGCCGCCGTCCGGGTCCGCCAGCCGGTGCTGAGGTGGGGGGCGACGGTCGACACGGGCGTCGGGCTCGGCGGGTACCGCCTCGTGGTGGACGGCGCCGCCGGGCCGCTCCTCCCCCCCGACGTCCTGAGCGCCACCCCCGCCGTGGCGCTGCCGGACGGGCCGCACACGTGGGAGGTGGCGGCGGTGGACCGCCTCGCCCAGGAGCGCCGCGGCGAGGCCCGCCGCGTCGTCATCGACGCCAC
>JBFLWO010000217.1:0-4659 GCA_040757755.1 Actinomycetota bacterium | reverse complement strand
CGTGCGGCGGGTCGCCTACAGGTTCTCGACGGCCTGACGGATGCGGTCCATGCCCTCGTCGAGCAGGTCGTCCGGGCACGCGTAGGTGATCCGGACGTGGCCCTCGCCGCGGTCGCCGAAGGCGGACCCGGCGACGACGCCCACGCCGTAGTTCTCGATCAGGTGGTCGGCGAACTGCTGCGCGGTCATGCCCGTGCCGCGGATGTCGGGGAACACGTAGAACGACCCGTCCGGGGCCTGGCACTCGATGCCCGGCATCGCGTTGAGGGCGGCGACGACCTTGTCGCGCTTCCCCTGCAGGCGCGCGATCATGTCCGCCACCTGGTCCTGCGGGCCGGTGAGGGCCGCGAGGGCCGCCAGCTGGACGAACGCCGGCACGTTCGTGACCGAGTTCTGCTGGAAGATGTCCATGGCCGTGATCAGCTCCTTGTTGGCCACGCACCAGCCGATCCGGAACCCGGTCATGATGTAGGTCTTGCTGAACGTGTCGACCACGATCGACCGCTCCGCCATCCCGTCGACGTAGCTGATCGACTTGTGCTCCGACGGGGGGTAGACCATCTTGCTGAAGATCTCGTCGGTGAGGACGATCACGTCCCGCTCGGCGCAGATCTGGGCGATCTCCTCGAGCTGGCCGACGACCATCCCGTTCGGACGCTGCGGCGTGTTGATGATGAGCATCTTCGTCCGCGGCGTGATGAGCGCCTTCAGCGAGTCGAGGTCGAAGTGGAAGTCCGGCTCCACCAGCGGCGCGTACACGACGCGGCCGCCGGCGTAGGTGATCCAGAACTCGTCCGGCGGGTAGCCGGGGTTCGGGAAGATCACCTCGTCGCCCTGGTCGACGAGCGTGAGGAGCGACTGGGTGAGGGCGTGCTTGGCCCCCATCGTCACGAGGACCTCCTCGCGCGTGGTGGGCCGCCCGCGCTTCGTCATCTCCTCCGCGATCGCGTCACGCAGCTCCGGCATGCCGGGACCGGGGACGTACCGCGTGTAGCCGTCCTTGACGGCCTTGGCGCAGGCCTCCTGGATGTGGGGCGCCGACATGAGCTCATCGCCCTGGAAGTCGCCCTTCTCGAAGTGGATGACCCGCTCGCCGGTCTCCCGCTCCTTGGCCTCGGCCTTGCGCATCGACGCCCACTGCTTGGGCAGGACGAAATGCGATGTCCGGCTCGACAGCCGGGGTGCGGTGGTCGCCATCTCTTCGTCGTCTCCTTGTGTCTCGGTCACGGATCCGGTTCGGGACCGTCAGGTGTGTCGGGGACTGAGGCGGTGTCCGGGCCCCCCGCCCGCCGCCTCGGAGGGGTGGTGGATCAGTGGTGGGTCAGGGGGCGGGTCCCGCGGCCGGATCGGCCTCGGGGGTCGTCGTGCGCACGCGCAGCATCGCTGCGGTGAACAGGGCGGACTGGTCGGCGCCGAGGCGGCGTGAAAGCCCCTTGGCGGCCTGCATCACGAGGCGGGCGAGGTCGGGGACGCGCTCGGGCGTGACCCGGGTGACGGGGCCGCCGATGCCGAGCGCCGCCACCACCTGGCCGGTGTGGTCCATGATGGGGGCGCCGACGCAGCGCAGGCCCTCGTCGTACTCCTCGTTGTCCACCGCGTAGCCCTCGCGGCGGATCCGCGCCAGCTCCCGGGTGAGGGACTCGAGGTCCGTGATCGTGTTCCGGGTGTGGCGGGGGAGGCCGTGCTGGTCGATGACGGCCTGCACCTCGGATGCGGGCAGGTGGGCGAGGAGCACCTTGCCGAGGCTCGTCGCGTGGGCGGGGTAGCCGCGGCCCATGGCCGACGGGATCCGCAGGGCGCGCCGGGCCTCCACCTTCTCGATGTAGATCGCCTCGCCGCCGTCGAGGACGGCCATGTGGCCGGTCTCGCCGGAGTCGCGGACGAGCTGCTCGAGGAAGGGCAGCGCCTCGTCCCAGAGGTTCATCTGCTGTAGCACCATGCTTCCGAGCTCGAAGAGGCGGAGCCCCAGGCGGTAGCGTCCGCTGCGGGGGATGCGCTCGACGAGGCCGGCCCGCTCCAGGTTCACGAGGAAGCGGTGGACCGTGGACTTGTGGAGCTCGAGCAGGTCGGCGAGCTCCGTGACGCCGAGCTCGGGGCGGTCCGGTGAGAACGCGCCGAGGATCGCGGCGGCCCGCTCGATCGCCTGGATCCGGTAGCGGTCGCGCCCGCGGGCGGGCGGCTCGTCGGGCGGCGGTGGCTCGGGGGGGAGGGAAGCGGGAATGGGGGAGGTGACCATGTCCACGTCTCGGATTACAAGACCATGTCTTGCAACGGGTGCGACAAAGCGGTTACTACCACCCGCCGGTCGAAGCTGGCAACTTTCCGGCGCGCGATGCGCACAGGCGTTTCACGATGCAGGACGTTGCGGGATCGGGGCCCCGTCCGGGGGATGCCGGGGCCCGCGCGCCGGCCCGGGGGCCCGGGTAGGATTCCCGGTCCCTGCGACGACGGGAGGCCACCCTGAACTTCGAGGACGTCATCTACGAGGTCGGCGGGGGGCGCGCGACGATCACGATCAACCGTCCCGACCGGCTGAACGCATTCCGGCGCCAGACCGTCCGCGAGCTGGCCGAGGCGTTCGAGGCCGCCGCCGACGACGACGCGGTCGGCGTCATCGTGTTCACCGGGGCGGGCGACCGCGCCTTCTGCGTGGGGGGCGACGTGCGCGACCCCACCGCGACGATCGGCGAGAAGCGGAACCTGCACCACCTGCACGACCGGCTCGCGATGGCGATCCGCAACAACGGCAAGCCGATCATCGTCAAGGTGCGCGGGTACTGCATCGGTGGCGGGAACGAGCTCAACGTGCTGTGCGACCTCACGATCACCGGCGAGTCCGGCCGCTTCGGCCAGGCGGGGCCGAAGATCGGGTCCGCCCCCCTGTGGTGGGGCTGCCAGCTGCTGCCGAAGGTGGTCGGCGAGAAGAAGGCCCGTGAGATGCTGTACCTCACCCGGCAGTACACGGCGCAGGAGGCCCTCGAGATGGGTCTCGTGAACAAGGTGGTCCCCGACGACGAGCTCGACGCCGAGGTGGACCGCTGGTGCGAGGAGATCCTGCGCCGGTCCCCGATCGGGCTGCGGCTCGCGAAGATCGCGATGAACGCGTCGACCGACCAGGTCTACTCGGCCGTGCAGCACGGCGTCGAGCTCGTCGCGATCAACCACGCGTTCGGGCCCGAGCCGAAGGAGGGCATCGCGAGCTTCCAGGAGAAGCGCGCGCCCGACTGGCGCAAGTTCCGCGACGGTCAGGGGCCGGAGCCGAAGTGACCACCCTCGCGCCCCCGGGCATCGAGACGCTGCGCCCGGCCGTCCGGGAAGCGGTCGAGCACGCCCTCGACGGGGGGCGCGTCAGCGACGCCCAGGCGCGCGCCCTGGCCGACGTGCGCGGCGCGGAGCTGCCGGTGCTGTGGGCGGCGGGTGCGCTGCTGCGCGACCGGGGGCATCCCGTGCCGCGGGTGACCTACTCGCGCAAGGTCTTCATCCCCCTCACGAACCTGTGCCGCGACGTGTGCTCGTACTGCACGTTCGCCCGGGACGAGGACGATCCGCGGGCCCACACGATGACCCCGGACGAGGTCCTCGCGGTGGCGTCCGCCGGGGCGCGGCGCGGCTGCAAGGAGGCGCTCTTCTGCCTGGGGGACCGCCCGGAGGCGCGGTGGCCACGCTACCGGGACACGCTTCGCCGCTTCGGCCACGACTCCACGCACTCCTACCTGGTGGCGATGTGCCGCGAGGTGCTCGACACCACGGGGCTCCTGCCGCACCCGAACGCGGGGATCATGAGCCGCCGCGAGCTGGAGGAGCTGCGGGAGGTGTCGCCCAGCCAGGGGATCATGCTGGAGTCCGTGGCGGAGCGGCTGTGCGGGCCCGGCGGCCCCCACGAGCACGCACCGGACAAGCGGCCCTCCACCCGGCTCGCGATGATCCGCAAGGCGGGGGAGCTCGGCATTGCGTTCACGAGCGGGATCCTGATCGGGATCGGCGAGACGGCGGCGGAGCGCATCGAGGCGCTGATCGCGCTGCGCGACCTGCACGAGCGCTACGGCCACATCCAGGAGGTGATCGTCCAGAACTTCCGCGCGAAGGAGGACACGCCGATGGGGGACGCCGGCGAGCCGGGGCTCCTCGACCTGATGACGGCGTGCGCGATCGCGCGGATCGTGATGGGGCCGGGGGCGAACATCCAGGCGCCGCCGAACCTGTCGGCCGACTACGGCCCCCTGCTTCTCGCCGGCATCAACGACTGGGGCGGCATCTCGCCGCTCACGCCGGACTTCATCAACCCGGAGGCGCCGTGGCCGAGCCTGACGCGCCTCGCCGACCTGTGCGCCCAGGCCGGCTACGAGCTGCGGGAGCGGCTCACCATCTACCCGGAGTTCGCCGCGAGCGACGCCTTCCTGGCCCCCGGCCTGCGCGAGCGCGTGAGGGGCATGTACGAGGAGCTCGAGCATGGTTCCTGAGGCACGCCGCATCACCTTCCTGCGCCGCGCGACCGCGGCGCCCGCCGCCGGCGCAGCGACGGTGCTCGAGGCGGCGGGCCTGGACGACGCGCGGGTGGCGGCGGCGCTGGCCGCGGGGCTCCTGCCGGTCGAGACCGCCGACGCGGCGGCGCCCGCGCTCGCCTGGGTGCTCCCCCCGCAGGGCGCCCTCGCGCTCCTG
>JBFLWO010000216.1:0-4665 GCA_040757755.1 Actinomycetota bacterium | reverse complement strand
GGCGAGGCCCGCGGCGAGCGCCACCCGCGGCACGACCCCCAGGTGGGGCCGCAGGTCGGGGCGCACCCGCGCCACGACGACGCCGTAGGTGAGGGCCAGGGCGAACTCCGTCGCGGCGGCGGCGATCGCGCCGCCCGTCGCGCCGTACGGCGGCACGAGGGCGGCGGCGAGCCCGCCGGCCAGAAGCAGGGCCCCGAGGTTCGCCAGCAGCAGCGGGCGGTACGCCCGCAGGGTGAGGAGCGCGAAGCCCAGGGTGGCGACCGGGAACGTCCCGACGAGGGACACCCCCAGGATCCGCATCGCCCGCACCGCCTCCGCCGGCTCCTCCCCCGCCACGATCGCGATCGCGAACTGCGCGCCCACGGCCATCACCAGGGCGGCGAGCGCCCCGACGAGGAACGTCACGTCGAACAGCCGCTGCAGCGCGTACCGCAGCCGGTCGGCGTCGTCGCGGGCGGCCCGCACCAGGATCGGGAACGCGGACCCCGCGAGGAGCCACGGGATGCCGATCGCGACCTCCACGATGCGGAACGCCACCGAGAAGTTGCCGGTCGTCACCTCCCCCGCCACGATCGACGTGAACAGGATCACGACGCGGTAGTACGCGAACCCCAGGGCGGTCGCGGCGGCGAACGGCAGGGTCTCGCGCAGGAGCGCCGCCCACTCCGACCACACGATCTTGGGGCGCAGGCTGCTTCGCCGCCGCACGAGCGGCGCCGTCGCCAGGATCGTCACGGCCGCCCCGACGGCGACCGTCGCGAAGAACGGCAGGAGCCCCGCCCCCACGAGGACCAGGGCGCCGACCGCCGCGACGATCCCCGCCTGGCGGGTCAGGTCGAGAAGCGCGGTCCAGCCGAGCTTCAGGTCCGTGAGGAGCGGCAGCTGGTACGTGAACAGCACGTTCGACAGCACGAGCCCCGCCCCGGCGACCGCCGCCCCCGCGACCATCTCCGCCCCGTAGCCGGCGGCGGCGGCGAACGCGACGGCCACCGCCACCCCGACGAGGGACAGGGCGATGCGGAGCCCCTGCAGGCTGCGCAGAAGCGCGATCCGCTCCGACGGCGGGCGGTTCGTGTGCTCCCGCAGGCCCACCGTGTTCAGGCCCGCCTCCGTGAACCCGCCGACGATGAAGATGAGCGCCGTCACCGTGACGTACCTGCCGAACTCCACGACCCCCAGGTGCCGCACCATGAGCGGCGCCGCCAGCAGGCCGAGGAGCACCCCCGCGACGTAGGCGGCGGACCGGACGATGCCGCCGCGGATGACGGCCCCGCCGGCCTCGCCCGTGTCCAGGATGTCCGTGTGCCCGTCCGCGGACGGCGCGGCGGGGAGGGCCTGCGCCTCGTCGGTCACCGTGCGGCGGGGGCGGGGCGGGGCGGCCGGGTCACGCCCGGGCGACGACCGCGTAGTCGAGCGGCGCGAACAGGATCCCGTTCACGAGGTCGACGTTGCGGTCCGCGGCGATCTGCGCCTCGTGCGGGACGGCGCCGGCATACGGGACGCGGGCGAGCCGCTCCCCCTCCGGCACGGGGCTCTTGTGGTCGATGCGCACGTCGCGCAGGCCCGCCGCCTCGACGAGGAACGCGAGGGTCTCGGGCACGAGCGGCTGGGCGTGCGTCAGGTCCGCGAAGTAGTTGCGCAGCGCGATCGGGCTCACCGGGTTGATCGTCTCGAGGACGAGCACCCCGCCGGGCCGCAGCGCGGCGGCGCAGGCGGCGATGAACGCGGTGAGCTGCGGCGGCGGCAGGTGCTCGACGAGCTGGGCGCTGAAGATCCCCCCGAGCGACGCGGGCGGCAGGCCCTGAAGGTGCGCGATGACGTCGCCGTGGGCGACGTCCAGCCCGTCCGCCCGGCACTGGTCCACCATGTCGGCGTCCAGGTCCACGCCGCGGGCGCGCTTGCCGGCGTCCCGCAGCAGCGCCAGGAACTCGCCGCGGCCGCAGCCCGCGTCGAGGATGTCGTCGACCCCGGCGAACTCCGCGAGGTAGTCGCGCTGGCGCCCGGCGATCTCCTCGCGGGACCCCCGCATCAGGGCCTCGAACGCGAAGTAGTCGAACGGTGCCGCGTCGCCCGCCGGGGCGGCCGCCGGCGCGGTGGGGATGGGCGCGGCCGCCGGCGCCGCGGGGGCGGCCGGGGCGGCGGGACGGGCCGACGACCGCTCGATGCGGCCCAGGCGGTCGGTGAGGGCGGCGACGATCCGCTCCAGCGTCGCGACCTGGCTCTCCCGCGCCGCCCGCTCCGCGGCGAGCTCGGCCGTGAGCTGCGCCGTGAGGTCCGCGGTGCGCCGGTCGAGCTCGGCGGTGCGCCCCTCCAGCTCCTGCGCCACCCCCACCGAGGCGGAGGCGAAGCGCCGGGCGTCCACCAGCGCCGGCTCCACGTGCCAGCGCACCGCCTTCGCGATGAGCCGCTTCACCGCCCGCTTCGCGGGGGCCAGGGGGCCGCCGCCGACGAGGGGCGGCCGGTCCACCGTGATCGACGCGCTCGCGGCGTGCATCCGGCCGATGAGGACGGGCACGTCGCGGGCGACGGGGGCGGCGCCCTCTGCGGCGGCGAGCCGGTCCGCCTCGCGTCGCAGCTCGTCGACCAGCGTCGCGATGTCGTTGTCGGTGGCCGTCATCGATCCTCCGGGGCGCACGACCGGAACGCGCGGAACTGTACCCGCGTGCCGCGGCGGGAGTGCCCTCGCCGGTCCGCGCCGCATCTCGTATGGTCGGCGTGCGCCCGCGGGGGGAGGTGTCCGATGTCCGGCGGCGCGCCGCCGGGGCTCCCGGCGAAGCCGCGCTCGTACTACCAGCTCGCCCGGACCGACCTCATCGGCCGGCTGCCGCGCCCGCTCGGCCGCGTCCTCGACGTCGGCTGCGCCGAGGGCGCCGCCGCGGACCTCCTGCGCGCCGCCGGGGCGCGTGAGCTGGTCGGGATCGAGCTCGACGCCGCCGCCGCGGCGCTGGCCGCGGCCCGATACGACCTCGTGCTGCCGGGCTCGGCCGAGGATGTAGTGTCCCGCCTCGACGGCGCGTTCGACACGGTGCTCTGCTACGACGTCCTCGAGCACCTCGTCGACCCGTGGCGCGTGCTGCGCCACCTGCGCGCCCTGGCCGCCCCGGACGCCCGACTGCACGTCTCGATCCCGAACGCCCGCCACCACTCCCTGGTCCGTGACCTCGCCGTGAGGGGCACGTTCGGCTACGCGGAGTGGGGGCACCGCGACGTGACGCACCTTCGCTGGTTCACGCGACGGGACCTCGTCGCCCTGCTCGAGGACACCGGCTGGCGGGTGCAGGAGGTCACGCACGGCGCGCTGCGGCCCGTGTCGCGCCGCCTGGCGCGCCTCACCCGCGGCCTGTCCGCCGAGTTCCTCGTGTGGCAGTGGCAGGCCCTCGCCCGGCCGGCGGCCGCGTGACGCGCCGCCCCGCGGGGGGCGAGGGGCCCGTCGCCCTGAACGCCCTGTTCCTCGAGCCGGACCGGGTCGGCGGCACCGAGACGTACGTCCGCGCCCTCGTCCCCGCCCTCGCCCGCCTCGCCCCGCAGCGCCGGTTCCACCTGTTCCTGTCCCGGGAGGCGGGCGCCACCCGGTGGGACGTGCCCGGCAACGTGGTGATCGAGGTGGCGCCGTGCCGCTCCGTGTCGCGGCCGGAGCGGGTCGGGTGGGAGCTGACGCGCCTCGTCCCCGCCGCCCGGCGTCGCGGCGCGGTGCTGCTCCACTCCCTGGGCACGACGAGCCCCCTGCGGGCCCCGTTCCCGCTCGCCGTGACCGTCCACGACCTCATCTTCGAGGCGTTCCCGGAGGCGTTCCCCGGGGTGCGGGCGAAGGTCCTCGGGTCGCTCGTGCCGCGCATGGTGCGCCGCGCCGACCTGGTGCTCGCCGACTCCGCCGCCACCCGCCGGGACGTCCTGGCGCGCTACCGCGCCCGCCCGGAGCGCGTCACGGTGGTGCACCTCGGCCCGGGACGCGCGCCGCTTCCCCTCACCCCCGACGAGGCGCTGCGCCTGCGCGCCGCCGCCGGCGTCGACGGCCGCTACGTCCTGTCGGTCGCCACCACCCAGCCGCACAAGAACATCGGCCGCCTCATCGACGCGTTCGCCCGGGTGCGGCACGACATGCCCGACGTCGGCCTCGTCCTCGTCGGTGCGGCCGGCACCGCCGACGGGGCGCTGCGCCGGTCCGTCGCCGCCGCGGGCCTCGCCGGCGCCGTGCGGATGACGGGACGTGTCGACGACGCCACCCTCGACGCCCTCTACGCCGGCGCCGACCTCTTCGTCTACCCCTCCCTGTACGAGGGGTTCGGCCTGCCGCTCCTCGAGGCGATGCAGCGCGACGTGCCCGTCCTGTCGTCCGACCGCACGTCGCTGCCCGAGGTCGGCGGCGACGCCGTCGCCTACGCCGACCCCGAGTCCGTGGACGCCATCGCCGGCGGGATCGTCGCCCTGCTGCGCGACGGCGCCCGCCGCCGCGAGCTGCGGGTCGCGGCGCAGACGCAGCTCGCCCGCTTCTCCTGGGAGCGGACGGCGCGCGAGACGCTCGCCGCCTACGCGGAGCTGACCGGCGGCCCCCCGCCCGTGCCCGGGCCGGAGGACGCCGCCACGCCCTCCCTGTCGCCGTAGTGCGCCGGCAGGCGGCCCGTGGCGCGCGCGTGCAGGAACGCGAGCTGGCGCCGCACCGCCTCC
>JBFLWO010000215.1:0-4669 GCA_040757755.1 Actinomycetota bacterium | reverse complement strand
AGCACCTGGAAGCGGTCGTCGGGCAGGGTCTCGGTGAGGAAGCCGAGGAGTCCGGGGTCGTCGTCCACGACGAGCGCCGCTCCGCCCTCCACCGCGCCGTGCATGTACATGCCTCCCCTCCGGTGCCGGTCGCGCGGCCGGTCCGCGCGTTCGGAGGGACAACGCGGAGCGGCGGGGTTTCCTCCCCCCTCCCCCGCCGCGGATCAGCCCACGGCGAGGCGGCTGCCGGGCCGGACCGCGGCGAGCACCCCGGCGCGGCACTCCACGGCGGCCCGCGCGCCGCGCACGGCGGCCAGGCGCCCCCGCGGCAGCGGGTCGACGACCCGCATCACCACGCCGTCGCCGTCGACGAACGCGACGCCGATCGGCGCCCGCAGGCCGATGGCGTGCACGCCGGCGCACGGGGTGATCCACAGCGCCTCGTCGGCGGCGAGGTCCGGGGTGCCGAGGAGGCCCACGAGCCGCGCCAGGGGGCGCCGCGCGACGTGGCAGCGCGCCGCCAGCGGCCGCCCGTCGGCGAGGAGCGGCGACGGCGGCCCGGTGATGCGGTCGACCCTGAACGCGCCCATGGCGGCGATGGTGCCACGGCCCCGGCGGGGGCGTCCGGGGGCGCCGTTACACTCGCGCCCGGTGTGACGGAATCGACCGTCATACGGCACGAAGATGCGGATCGCGAGCGACATCGGAGCGGTGCGACGCGGCGCGGCGACGCTGCCCTCGAACCGACCGCGACGCCCGGCCCCCACCCGCGCCCGCCGTGTCTGACGCCCTGCCGCGGCGCACCGACGCCCCGTCGAACTACCAGTCCGGGCAGGACGTCACGATGGAGTTCGCCGGCTTCACGTTCCGGTTCAACTCCTGGGACTTCGCGGAGCGCGTCGAGGACGCCGCCGCCCGCCTCGGCTTCGTGGAGCGCCACACCCTCGACGAGCCCGAGCTCGAGGACCTCGTCGTCCTCACCGCCACCGGCCACGTCGACGACGCGGAAAGCCCCCTCGGCCGGCACATCGCCGACAACCTCGACCGGCTCGTCGGCTGGGACGAGGACCTCGTCTACTGGCTGCGCAAGCTGGTGTTCCGCGGCGCCTGGATCGACCAGCAGGTGAAGGAGGGGCGCCTCGTCCCCGTCTTCACGGAGGGCGCCGGCTTCACGTACCGCAGCGCCACCACCGACCACCCCGTCGTGCAGCGCGCCCCCGTCCCGGACTGGTCCGGCGTCGCCTACCGGGCGGCGGGACGGTGACCGGGGGGCACGACCCGCGCGACGTGCTCGCCGCCGTGCGGCGGCTCGAGGCCGAGCTGGAGGACATCCGCTCCCGCGCCCGCCAGGCGACCCCGGCGCCCGCGGGACTCGACGAGCTGCGCCGCGTCCTCGCCGCGGACGCCGCCCGGGAGAGGCGGGAGATCGTCGAGGACATGGAGGCGCTCGTCGACCTCGTCGGCACCGCGTGGCGCAGCACCGGGGAGCAGATCGCCGCGATCTCCCACCAGCTCGCCGCCCTCGCCGTGCAGGTCGGCGAGATCCGGGCGATGGCGGAGGACGCCCGCCGCGCGATGCGCGGCGCCCGGCTGGAGCTGCGCCTCGGCGGCCCCGGCAACGGCGAGGGCGCCCCGCGCTACGACAGGTCCGCCCCCGCCTGACGCTCCGCGGACGCGCCCCGGCGCGGCGACGCCGCACGCCGGGGACGCGCCCCGCCCGTTACGGGCTGGGGCGCAGCGCCCCCTGGAGCGCGGTCATCGACCGGGCGAACAGCAGGCCCATCGCGTCGGCGAGGTCGTCGGGGCTCTGTCGCGGCTCGAGGGCGCGCAGCGCCGCGGACGTGAGCACCACGGCCTGCTGGATGATCTGCCAGCGGTCGACCGCGGCGATCTGGCCGCCGGCCTCCGCCTGGATCTCCTCGAACGCCTCGCGCTGGGCGCGCATCAGCTCCTTCAACCGCTCCTTGAACTCCTCGCCGGCGCCCTCGCCGAACGCGAAGCCGAAGGGGAACTCGGGCTCGTCGCTCACCGTGACCTCACAGGCGGATCTCGTGGATGGGGGTCCGGTTGAACAGGTGGACGGTGTCGATGAAGCGGACCGTCCGCGCCCGCAGGTCCATCACGATGGAGTGGGTGCGGGCCCCGTCGGAGAAGTACCGCACGCCCTGCAGCAGGTTGCCGGAGGTGACGCCGGTGGCGATCACGTACAGCGGCGACGGGCACAGGTCGCGGGTGTGGAGGATCCGCTCGGCGTCGAGGCCGAACAGGGCGAGGCGCTCCTTCTCGGCCTCGTTGCGCGGCGCCATCTGCGCCTGGATCTCGCCGCCGAGGCATTCGAGCGCGGCGGCGGTGATGACGCCCTCCGTCGACCCGCCGAGGCCCATGTACACGTGGTCCCCGGTGCCGCGCACCGCGGCGGACATGCTCGCCGTGATGTCCCCGTCGGGGATGAGGCGGATGCGGGCGCCGGCGGCGCGGATCTCGTCGATGAGCTCGGCGTGGCGGGGGCGGTCCAGGACGATCGCGGTGATGTCGCGGACGCGGCGCCCGTAGCAGCGCGCCACGGTGTCGAGCGTCTCGGACACGGGCTCGTTCAGGTCGACGCGACCGCGGACGCTCGCGCCGACGCACAGCTTGCGCATGTACATGTCGGGGGCGCCCATGATGCCGCCGGGCTCGCCGACGACGAGGATCGAGATGGCCCCGTGGTCGCCGCGGGCGACGAGGTCCGTGCCCTCGAGGGGGTCGACGCCGATCTCGCACTCCATCCCGCCGAGGCCGAGCTTCTCGCCGACGTACAGCTCGGGGGCCTCGTCCTTCTCCCCCTCGCCGATGATGACGGTGCCGTCGATCGGCATCTCGGAGAACGCGCGGCGCATCGCGTCGACGGCGGCGCCGTCCGCGGCCTTGTTGTCGCCGCGTCCGAGCCAGCGTGCCGACGCCAGCGCGGCCTGCTCCGTCACCCTCAAGAAATCGACGGCGGACACCGCCGGCGCCTGCGTCTCTTCCTCGGACGTCGTCGCCATCGTTCCCCCTTCGCGAATCGGGTCGAGGCCGTGTCCGGTGGCGGCGCGCGCCCCCCGGGCCCGCGGCCGGTGCAGGCGAGGCTACACCGCCCCGGCGCGCCGATCCAAGGTGGTTCGCCCCGTCCCGTCAGGGATCGGCGTCGGCGAACACCCGGGCGAGGGACCCCCCGGACCGCCCGGCGCCGAGGGCGGCGGCGAGGGTGATGCGGGCGGCGGCGGGGGACAAGCGTCCCGCGGGGATCGCGCCGGCGGCGCGCAGGTCACGCTCGCAGCCGCGGAAGCCGTAGGTGGCGGTGAGGAGGGCTCCGCGCTCGGGCCGGCAGGCGGCGACGACGGGGACGCGCCGGGCGGCGCGCTCCACCGCGTCGATGACGGGGGGCGCGAGGTGCCCGGCGCCGAGGGCGACGACCACGACCCCGTCGCATCCCGCCTGCACGGCGAGGCGCAGGAGGGCGCCGTCGTCGCCGAGGCCGGTGCCGACGACGGGCACCCGGGCGTCGAGGCGGGCGACGTCGAGGGCGTCGGCGCGGCGCGGGGGGCGGGTGAGGATCGCGACGCGTTCCTCCTCCACGTAGCCGACGGGCCCGGTCTGGGGGGAGGCGAAGGCGGCGGGGCCGGTGGAGTCGGTCTTGCGGACGTAGCGGGCGGCGTGGACCTGGCCGCCGAACAGGACGACCGTCCCGAGGCCCGTGGCGGCGGGGGCGCCGGCGAGGGCGACGGACTGGAGCAGGTTCGCGGGGCCGTCGGCGCCGGCGGCGGTCGCCGGGCGGATCGCCCCGGTGACGACGATCGGGGCGTCGCCGGCATGCATGAGGTCGATGAGGACGGCGAGCTCCTCGAGGGTGTCGGTGCCGGTCGTCACGACCACGCCGCGCCCCCCGGCCGCGGCGGTGACGGCGGCACGGGCGACGGCGAGGGCGTCGTCCAGGCCGAGCGCGGCCCCCGGCAGGTTCCGGATGCTGACGGCCTCCAGCCCGGTGCAGGCGGCGAGCTGCGGCACGGCGGCGACGAGGCCCGCGGCGTCGAGGCCGGGGGTGGCGTGTTCGCCGCGTATCGCGATGGTGCCGCCCGCCCCGAGGACCGTGACCGGTCGCGCCGCCGCGGCGATGCCGTCGCGGCCGCTCATGCGCCCGCCGCCGCGACGATGAGCCGGTAGCCGACGTCGGACTCGTCGAGGCGCAGCAGATGCCCGTTCTTGACCCGCCACGTGCCGTCGGCGAGGTCCGCGGCGAGGCGGCTCAGGCCCGCCGCCACCGCGGCGTCGCCTTCCCGCAGGGCGGACGTGCCGGCGCGGGCCCGCGGGTCGAGGTACGCCTCGGGCCGGCGCCAGTACGCGCCGAGGAACCCGTCGCGGCAGTCGTGCGGGATCGGCAGCGGCGTGACGGACGCGCCGCCCAGCCACGCCGCGACGTCGTCGACACGCGGGTAGCGCGCCGCGTCGAACGCCGCGACGGACGGCAGGTAGTCGCGCACCAGCCAGAACGACCCGGCCGTGGACGGGTCCCATGTCACGACGGCGACGCGTCCCCGCGCGACCCGCCGCATCTCCCGCGCCACCGTCCCCGGGTCGGGGTAGTGGTGCAGGCTCAGCACCGCGAGGGCCGCGTCGACGGCGCCGTCCGCGAGGGGCAGCGCCCCGCCGGCGGCGAGGACCGCGGGGGCCG
>JBFLWO010000214.1:0-4673 GCA_040757755.1 Actinomycetota bacterium | reverse complement strand
AGCGCCGCCGGCGCCTGCCCCGCCGCGCGCGCCGCCCCGCGGGCCGCGGCGGCCGCCCCGATGCCGGTCACCACGACCCGCACGCCGGGGCGTGTCGCGGCCTGCAGCCAGCGGCGCTCGGCCGGCACGGCGCAGATCAGCACGATGTCGCCGCCCCCCGCGTCCGCGCGTGACGGGGGGGCGGCGGCGTCCGCGGGTGTCGAGGCGTCCTGTGTCAGCTCGCCGCCCCCCGTCGCGACGTCCCCGTCCCCACGGTCCCTACGACCTCGCGAGGGTGATGAGGTCGCGGGGGCTCTTGAAGGCGTCGAGGATCGTGCTCGCCTCGTAGCCGCAGTGCATCAGGCAGTTCGCGCACCGCGGGTCCCTGTCCGTGCCGTACGCCTCCCAGTCGGTCTCGTCGTACAGCTCCCTCAGGCTCGACTTGTGCGTGTCGGCCAGCAGGTAGCAGGGGCTGCGCCACCCCTCCACCGTGTAGGTCGGCATCGCCCACGCCGTGCACCGGTAGTCGCGCTTGCCCTCGAGGAACTCGTGGAAGAGGGGGTTGTTGTAGAAGGGGATGTCCAGCCCCTGGCACAGGCGGTGCACCTCCGCGTACAGGGCCTGGGCCTCCTGCCGGGCGAGGAACTGCTCCCGGTCGTGCGTGACGGACAGGTAGTCGAAGCCCGGGGAGGTGATGCACCCCTCCACGCCCATGTCCCGCAGGAACGCGAACAGCTCGACGTACTCGGAGGCGGGGGTGCCGCGGAAGATCGTGGTGTTCGTGCACACCCGGTACCCCTGGGCGATCGCCTCCCGCATGTGCGCGGTGGCCTTCGCGAACACGCCCTTCCGGTCGACCGCGTGGTCGTGGACCTCCTCCATCCCGTCGATGTGCACCACGAACGCGAACCGGCGCGACGGCGGGATGCGGCCGAACGCCCGGTCCATCAGCAGGCCGTTGGTGCACATGTAGACGAAGCGTCCCTGGGCGGTGATGCCGTTGACGATCTCGTCGATCTGCTTGTGGATGAGGGGCTCGCCACCCGGGATGTTGACGATCGGCGCGCCGGCCTCCTCCGCGACGCGCAGGCACTCCTCCACGGACAGGCGCTTGTGGAAGACGTGCTCGTACTCCCGGATCCGTCCGCAGCCGTGGCAGGCGAGGTTGCACATCTCGAGCGGCTCGAGCATCAGGGTGACGGGGAAGCGCCCCTCGCGGCGGATGAGGTGCTTGCGGACGAGGTAGGTCGCCATGCCCAGCTCGAGCGACAACGGGCGCTTCGACATCGCTGGCCTCCTAGGGGAGGGTGGACTGGACGGACCCCGGGTCGCCGGTCGTGTCGGTCCTGCTGATGCGCGGGGTCGCACGCAGCTCCGTCACGGTCGGCGCGCCCACCGAGAACATCGCGATTCTGAGGCCGGCGATCAAGACCGCGAGGGCGTCGCGGACGGCGTCGCGGCCGGCGACCGCCGCGTGCAGGAGGGGGGCGGCGAGGGCGGCGGCGTCGGCGCCGAGCGCGATGCACTTGGCGACGTCCACGCCGGTGCGCAGCCCGCCGGAGGCGATGACGATCCCGTCGGGCAGCGCGCGCCGGCATCCGAGGACGCAGTCGACGGTGGGGATGCCCCAGTCGCGGAACGCCTCCGCCGCCCGGGCCATGACCGGGTCGTGGATGCGGCGGCGCTCCACCTCGCTCCAGCTCGTCCCGCCGGCGCCCGCCACGTCGACGCCGGCGACGCCGCGGGCGGCGAGCTCCCGGGCCACGTTCTCGGCGATGCCCCAGCCGACCTCCTTCACGATCACGGGCACGGGGAGGGCGGCGGCGACCTCGCCGATCCGGTCGAGGAGCCCGGCGAACGCCGTGGTGCCCTCCGGCTGGAGGGCCTCCTGGAGGGGGTTCGCGTGGATGACGAGCGCGTCGGCCTGCGCCATGTCGACCACCCGGCGGCACATGGCGACGGCGTCGGCGGCGCCGAGCTGGGCCGCGCCGATGTTCGCGAGGAGCGGCACGTCCGGCGCGACGTCCCGCACCGCGAAGGTGCGGGCGAGCGCCGGGTCGTCGAGGGCGGCGCGCTGGGAGCCGAGGCCCATCGCGACGCCGGCCTCCTGCGCGGCGGACGCCAGGACCCGGTTGATCTCGCCGCCGCGGGCGACCCCCCCGGTCATGCACGAGATGACGAGGGGGGCGGCGAGCGGCCGGCCGAGGAGGGTGGTGGAGGTGTCGACGTCGGCGAGGTCGATCTCGGGCAGCGCCTGGTGGACGAAGCGGACCCGTTCGAGGCCGGTCGTGATCCCCGCGCCGGCGACGTCCTCCTCGAGGACGATCCTGAGGTGGTCGGCCTTGCGCGCCCCGGTCAGGTCACGTCCCGGCGCGTCACCGCTCATACCCCTGGACGCTAGCCGACCCGTCCGCGGATATGCCCCTGCACCCGCTCCGTGCGCCGAAGGCCGCCGCCCGGGGGACCGCCGGGCGCCCGGCGAGATGACCCCCAAGAAGGGTCGTTAGCGGGTCGCGCGTCGCGCCCAGCGATGCGCGACCGTCATCGAGATGGGCATCTGACCGAAAGACATTCGACGATCGAGCGCATCACGCTGAAGAATCGTCAGGGAACCCTGCGGCGAGTCGTCGTACGACGAGATTCTTCAGCGCTAGTGGTGCCGGGCGAGCGTGAGGTCGGTGAGGGCGGCGAGGTCCGACACGTCCCCCGGCACCTGGTCGAGCAGGGCCCGGGCGCGGGCGTGGCTCTCGGCGGCGAGCTCCCGCGCCCGGTCGATTCCGTGCACGGTGACGTAGGTCGCCTTCCCCTTCGCGGCGTCGGCCCCGACCGCCTTGCCGAGCATCTCCTCGGAGCCGTCCGCGTCGAGGATGTCGTCGACGATCTGGAACAGCAGGCCGAGCTCGCGGGCGAACTCCCGGTAGGTGAGCTCCGTCTCGGGCGGCGGCGGGGCGAGCACCAGCGCGCAGCGCACGGCGCAGGCGATGAGACGGCCGGTCTTCAGGGCGTGCACGCGGCGCAACGCGGCGGCGGACGCGTGCCCGGCGTCCTTCAGGTCGAGGTACTGGCCGCCGACCATGCCCGCCACGCCGGTCGCGGCGGTCAGCTCGCGCAGGATCCCGACCTGCACGGCGGGCCCCCCGCCCTGGCGCTCGCACACGAGGCGCACCGCCTCCGCGTAGAGGGCGTCGCCGGCGAGGATCGCCGTGTCCTCGCCGAACTCGCGGTGGCAGGTGGGACGTCCGCGCCGAAGGTCGTCGTCGTCCATGGACGGCAGGTCGTCGTGGATCAGCGAGTAGGTGTGGACCAGCTCGATCGCCGCGGCGGTGGGCAGGAGCTCCTCCGGTGCGCGCCCCAGGGCCTCGCACGTGGCGAGCGCCAGGACGGGGCGGATCCTCTTGCCGCCCGCGAGGAGGGAGTAGCGCATCGCGGCGACGAGCCCCTCCGTGCCCTCCGCATCGACGACGTCGCCGGGGCTGGGCGCGAAGTCGAGGGTTCCGAGGTAGTCGTCGACGAGGACGCGCAGATGATCGGGGTAGGCGCTCACCCCTGAAGGCTCGCGGGTCGCGTGCGCCGCCGCAAGGGTCTGGTGTCGCCCGGGATTCGCGACGCAAGGCCACTCCCGGTGACGACCGCCCCGTTCCGGCGGGCGGGGAGCCCGCCCGGGCGCGGCGGCACGGGCCGGGTTCGGGGCCCGCGGCCGCCGCGGAGGCGGGGGGGTACGCTGCGGGCGTGCGCGCCCTGATCCTCCACGGCCCCGGCGACCTGCGGCTCGACGAGGTCGCGGATCCGCACCCCGGCCCGGGCGAGGTGGTGCTGCGCGTCGAGCGGGCCCTGACGTGCGCCACCGACGCGAAGATGCTGCGCAACGGGGCCCATCCGGCGCTGCCGCCGCCGCCCGCCCCGTTCGGCCACGAGGCGGCGGGCGTGGTGGCGGAGGTCGGCGACGGGGTGGTGGGGGTGGCGCCCGGCGACCGCGTCGTGGTGGCGAACTCGGCGCCGTGCGGGGAGTGCTTCTTCTGCCGGCGTGATCGCCCGAGCCTGTGCGAGGACCTCGTGTACCTGACGGGCGCGTTCGCGCAGTTCCTGCGGGTGCCGGCGCGGATCGCCGCCCGCAACATGCTCCCCGTGCCCGACGGGGTGGCGCCGGCGCTCGCCGCGATGGTCGAGCCGGTCGCCTGCGCCGTGCGCACCGCCGAGCGGTGCGACGCGCGTCCCGGCGACGTCGCCGTCGTCCTCGGCGCCGGGGTGCAGGGGGTGGTGCTGGCCGGGCTTCTCGCCGCCCGCGGCTGCCGGGTCGTGGCGTGCGACCCGCATCCGGACCGTCGCGACCGGGCGGTGCGGTTCGGCGCCGAGCGGGCGATGGACGCCCCGCGTGACGCCGCGTCCGTGGCGGCGGTGCGGGCCGCCACCCCGGGGGGCCGGGGCGGCGACCTCGTCGTCGAGGCCGTCGGGCGCCCCGACGCGTGGGAGGCCGCCGTCGCCCTGGCACGGCCCGGGGGGGAGGTGGTGTTCCACGGCGGGTGCGCCCCGGGGACGGAGGTCCGCCTCCCGACGCACCCGCTTCACTACGGTGAGCTCCGCCTGGTCGGCTTCTACCACCACACGCCCGACGCCGTGCGCGGCGCCCTGCGGCTCATCGCCGAGGGGGCCCTGCCGTTCGCCGAGCTGTTGGGGGACGAGATCCCGCTGGCGGA
>JBFLWO010000213.1:0-4714 GCA_040757755.1 Actinomycetota bacterium | reverse complement strand
GCGCCGGCGAGGGCGCCGAGGGCCGTCCAGCGCAGCCCGCCGGCGGGTCCGGGGAGCGGGATGAGGATGGTGACGGCGAGGACGGTGGCGGCGGTGAGCGCGGCGTCGATGAGCTTGTAGCCGGCGACGCCGCCCGCGATGCGCCACCCGCCGGCGGCCGCCCCCGCGGGGTGACGGCGCACGATGCCGATGCGGACGGCCTCGCCCAGGCTGGCGGGGAGAAGCTCGCCGGCGCCGCGCGCCATCCAGTGGATGCCGACGGCGCGGTGCATGCGGATGCCGACGCCCCCGGCGGACTGGCACACGCCCCACATGGCGCCGGAGGAGGTCTGCGCGAGGGCGAAGAGGCCGGCGGCGAGGACGAGCAGGCGGATGTCGGCGCCGGCGAGCGCGTCGATGGGGGCGGCGAGGTCGATCCGCGAGGCGGCGACCGCGACGGCGGCGGCGATCGCGGCGGCGACGGCCGCGAGGACCATGGTGCGGCGGGGCGGGAGGGCGCGCCGCGGGGCTGATGCCGGTGTCGACTCGATCGGTGCGGAGGGGGTGGTGGCGCCCCGCGGGGCGGACCCTCGATGGCGACGGTAGCGGCTGGCGCGGCGGTCGGCGGGTGTCGCCGGTGGCGGCGGCGTGAGGCGCGACGGTCGGACCGCCGCGCGGCGCCGATCGTCGTCCCCCGCCGGCGGGAGGCCACCATCCCCCGTTCGTGGCCCCGGAGGCGGGTTGCGGGGAGCCGGGGCGTCGCGGCGGAGGCGATGTCGGCGTGCGGAAGCCGGAAACGCTGCGCGGTGCGCTCGCCGGAATCGCAGCGGAGCCGCCCGGCAGCCGGGCCTTGGGGGATTTGTTAGGGCAACCTATCCTCCGGTGCGTTGCCTTTCCGGCGGCGCGAGGCGCGCCGCGGCCGGGGCGTGATTGCATCGGATGGGGGTTCGATCAGCGTGTACGCATGTCTGTGCAGGGCGGTGACCGAGGGGGACGTGCGGCGCGCCGGCCGGGACGGGTGCGTGACGGCGGACGCCCTGGTGGAGCGGTTCGGCCTGGATGACGCGGCGTGCTGCGGGCGGTGCGTGCGCGAGGTGGACCGGTTCGTGCAGATCGCGCGGCAGCCGGAGGGGCGGCGCCCCTTGCGCGTTCCCGTGCTGCCGCAGCCCGCGCTGCCGCAGCCGCTTCCGGCCCCGGTGTAGCGTCCGCCGCCGCTTCCGTGGTATTGGTCGCAGCACCGTGCGACCAGGGAGGTGGCCACGATGGAGGCGAAGCCCGGCGTCGTCGACCGGCTGAACGCGATCCTCACCAACGAGTTGACCGCGATCAACCAGTACTTCCTGCAGGCGGAGATGTGCGAGCACTGGGGGCTGCACCGCCTGTACGGGGAGCTGCGCCGCCTGAGCGTGGAGGAGATGCGCGAGGCGGAGGAGCTCGTCGAGCACATCCTGTACCTGGAGGGGGTGCCGAACCTGCAGCGCCTCGGCACGGTGCGGGTCGGGGAGAACGTGGTGGAGCACCTCGAGCTCGACCTCGACCTGGAGCGCACCCAGGACGCCGCGCTCGCCGAGGCGATCGCCCACTGCGCGGAGGTGGGGGACTTCACCACCCGCCGCCTCCTGGAGAAGAAGATCGAGGAGGAGAAGGAGCACATCTCGTGGGTGGAGACCCAGCTCGACGCGATCCGCATCGTGGGGCTGGAGAACTACCTGGCGCAGCAGCTGGAAGGGGACTGACCCGAGGCGCCGCCGTGCCGCCCGGGCCGCCCGGGCCGGAACGTTCCGTCTGCGCGGATCCCTGCAGGCATCCGCGCGACGGCCGTCCCGCGTGGCCCCATCCCCGTTGACTGGTCCATCCGTAGCGTGCAGTGTGGTCCATCCGTAGCGTTCAGTGCGGTCCACCCGTAGCGTTCCGTATGGTCCAGACGTAGCGCACCGTGAGGGCGAGCTGTAGTCTTCGCGCGTGCGGTCCTACGATCGACGCGTCGTCGACGACGAGCTTGACGAGGTTCTCCCGGCGCTCGCGGCTGTCGCGCTGGAGGGTGCGAAGGGAGTGGGGAAGACGGCGACTGCGATGCAGCGTGCCGCCTCGGTCCATCGAATGGACGACCCGGGCGAGCTCGCGGTCGCCAAGGCCGACCCTCGCCGCGTCCTTGGCGGCGCCCCGCCAGTTCTCGTCGACGAGTGGCAGCGGCTGCCCTCGAGCTGGGACCTGATCCGGCGGGCCGTGGACGACGGGGCTCCACCGGCGAGCTACCTGCTCACCGGGTCCGCCGTCCCGATGGAGCAACCAGCCCATTCTGGCGCGGGCAGGATCCCTTCCGTTCGGCTGCGCCCCCTCTCACTCGCCGAGCGAGGGGTCGGAGACCCGACCGTCAGCCTGGGTGCGCTCCTCTCGGGCGAGCGACCTGCGATCACCGGCCGCACGCCCGTGCGCGTCGCCGACTACGCGAACGAGATCGTCTGCTCGGGCTTTCCCGGCATCCGGCAACTGCCGCCGCGCGCGCGCCGGCTCCAGCTCGACGCCTACCTCACGCGCCTCGCCCAACGCGACGTGGAGGAGGCGGGTCGCCGCGTGCGGGCGCCGGCGACGTTGATGCGGTGGATGGCGGCGTATGCCGCGGCTACCGCGACCACCGCGACGTTCGAGACGATCCGCCGGGCCGCCACCCCGGGGGAAGGTGCGGAGCCCGCCCGTTCCACGGTCCAGCCCTACCGCGACGCGCTCGAGCGCCTCTTCGTGCTCGACCCGCTTCCGGGGTGGGCGCCCACCCTGAACCGCATCGCGCGGCTGGCGTCGCCGCCGAAGCATCATCTCGCGGACCCGGCGCTCGCCGCGCGCCTCCTCGGCGTGGACGAGGCGGACCTGCTTGCCGGCCGCGACGGGACCCCCCCTGTTCCGGGCGACGGCGTTCTCCTCGGACGGCTCTTCGAGTCGCTGGTGACCCTCTCCGTCCGCGTCTACGCGCAGGCGTGCGAGGCGACGGTGGGGCACCTGAGAACCAAGTCGGGACGGCAGGAGATCGACCTCGTCGTCCAGCGCGGCGGCCGGGTGGTGGCGATCGAGGTGAAGCTGTCCCAGGCGGTGTCGGACGACGACGTCGCTCACCTCGACTGGCTTTCCGCACGGCTCGGGGACGCCGTCGCCGATCGCGTGGTCGTCACCACGGGCGCGGAGGCGTACCGGCGCCCCGACGGTGTCGCGGTGGTCCCGGCCGCCCTCCTCGGGCCGTGACCCGCGGCCGGGACCCGAACTCGGGATCACTGATCCGCCCGGCCGGGCGGCCTCGGCAAGCGTCGCGCCCGGAGGCGTCTACGGTCTTGAGCTACTCACCGATCAACTCCGCCAGCGCGACTTCGAGTGTCGCGGCGTCGCGGTCAACGACGTTCCACACCACCTCGGGATCGATGTCGAAGTAGCCGTGGGCCAGGATGTGGCGAGGTGGGTCCGCAGCATCCGGCAGGCGTCGAGGATGTCCTGGAGGCGCTCCGCGTCGCCCCTCACAGCAGCGTTGCCTCAGCGAGGACCCGGTCACGGATACGGGACCGCAGGCCCGCGCGGGTGACCACATCCACGTCACAGCCCAGTGCCTCACGCAGGTCGATCAGCAGGCCGCCCAGGTCCAGCAGGCTCCGTCCCGCGTCCAGGTCCACCAGGACGTCGATGTCGCTGCCCTCGCCGGCGTCACCGCGGGCAACCGACCCGAACACCGCGACGTTGGACGCGCCGCGCCGCGCCGCGATCGCGAGCACCTCATCGCGACGGCCGCGCAGCTCCTCCAGGTCCGGTCGGTGAGCCATGCCGCCATTGTGGCGCGGGCGACGCCCGGAGTCACCTCGTCCGCTTCGTTCAAGCCGGGTGGAGGAGGCTGGGGGACCCTTCGGCGAGCGACGGAGGACTGCCGGGGGTAGACCGATCCACACGCCGGCCTTGGCCGGCAGATCTGGCGGTTCATTCCGGCGGCTCACCTGAACACCCGGCGGCCCGAACCGCTTACCGCAGCGGTTCTTCGGCAATGCCCTCGGCAGGATTCGAACCTGCGACACCAGGTTTAGGAAACCTGTGCTCTATCCCCTGAGCTACGAGGGCCTGAGCCGAGACCCGTGGCCTCGGACGGGGTCACGGTAACCGATCCGGATCACCCGCGTACCGACGCCCGACCCGGCAGCCGGGCGAGGATACCGATACCCGGCTACCCGGTTTCACCGCGCACCGCCGCCCCGGGCGGACGGGCCACGGGCCCAGATCTCCTCGGCCCGCCAATCGATCAGGCGCCAGACCTCCACGGCGACCCGCTCGTAGTGCTCGAGGTGATCGAGCGCGCCGAACCCCGACTCGGTCATCCGCGGCCCGGAGACGAACCAGTGGTCCCGCGTCGTCGACTCCGACAGCCGAGGGCGATCACCCGGCACGACGTGCTGCCTGGTCACCTTGGCCGGAGGTGCATGCTCCCCGGCAGGTGCTCGTGGCCGTCCGGGCCCCAGCATGCGACCTCCGACGCGCCCCCATGCTGGAACGAGATCAGGTCGATACGGTCCTCCCGGCGCCGCCGGAAGTGCGGCAGGGAACCCGTGAAGCCCCGCTCCCGGAGCCACGGGCGACGATCGACCGGATCGCGGCGTCCATGGCCGCCCGCGCAGTCATCGGTCGGTCAGCCACGACGCTCCGAACGCCCCTCGCGTCCGACCGGGCGACGCCGACGGCGCCCCCGCCGCGGCGCGTTACGCCGCGAGGC
>JBFLWO010000212.1:0-4719 GCA_040757755.1 Actinomycetota bacterium | reverse complement strand
AGGCGGGCCTTTCGCGTTCCCGGGCCCGCACTACCCCCGGAGGGGCCCCCTCGTCCCGCAACTCGCCGCCGCGGCGGGACCGCCGGCGAGGCCGAGTAGCTCGGCTCGACGACTCCCTAAGCTGCCGACGGCGTGGACTTCACCGTCATCTACGACGCGAACGTCCTCCGTCCGGCGGGTCCTCGCGACATCCTGTCGGGAGACCTCGCGTGGGCGGTCGCCGCCCTGCGAGCGCACTCCGGGCTGTAGGCGACGCGGAAAGGCGTCCGAGCGACGATGGGTTCCCCCACCCACGACAGGCTGCGCGCCACGTCCGAGCGAGTGCTCGACGCCGCCGGCAGGTTCGTTTCGGCTGGGCGCCGCGGGCTCTCTGAACCCGCTCGCGACTTGCTTGAGGCGTTGGGAGCGCTCCAGGACGACGAGCTCGTCTTTCTCGAAGCCCGCATTCGTTCGTGGGGCTACTGGTTTCACGGCTGGCGGCCGATCGAGCAACGACGTCAGCTGCTGACCCATCGCAATCCGACGGTCGCGTCCGCAGGGTTGGCGCTCGCGGCGATGGGCCCCGATGGCTACCTTCGCGAGCAAGCGGTCGCGCACGCGGACCCCACCGTTCCGCTTTGGCTCAAGCTCTGCCTCATCCGGGCCAGCGACTGGGTACCACAGGTGGCTCAGGCTGCCGTCCTGCGCCTCCAGGACGTGGACGCAGTCGCGCTGGTCTGCGCCTTGCCCCTTGCATCCCGCGTCGCCGGTCGGGGCCGGGGGACCGCGCTGCGCGAGCATCTCGACGAGGCCCTCGGCTCCGAGTCGGGCAAGGCTGCCCTCGTCGACGCCGCCGTTCGCGGCGCCGGCGAGCAAAGCAGGCTCGCGTGGTTCGAGCTCCTGCGTCGACATGCGGAGGCGGCCGCCGAGCACTTCGACGCCGGGCTCCGCCACCCCGACGTTCGTGTTCGCGAGCACGCGCTGAACCACGTCGACCGTCTCGCGGAGTCCGCGCGGCGAGATGTCCTTTCTCGCCTTGCGCGAGACCCGGTCGGCAGGATCCGTGCCGACGCGCTGTCAAAGCTCTTCGAGCTGGAGGCTCCGACCTCGGCGGGCCTTGAGCCGCACCTCGAAGACCGCTCAGCCCTCGTTCGAGGGCTCGCCCAACGTTGGCTGCGTCGGGCCGGCGGAGACCCCGCCGAGCGGTACCGATCGCTCGCCACCCGGGGGCCGACGAGGTGGAACGTCGCGGGGCTCGCAGAAACGGGGACCGCGGACGACACCCCCATTCTCGAGTCGCTTCTCGCGAATCCGTCCGACGCGATTCGAACCGCCGCCCTCACCGGCCTGGCCCGCCTCGACCGGGAGCGCTCGCTCGAGGTCGCGTGGGCTGCCCTCGACGATGCGTCGTCGCGCGTCTCCCGCACGGCGATCGCGATTCTGATGGCCGTCCCCGACCCGATGGGCGCCACGGCCGATCTCCTGCTCGACCGCGTCGCTCGCGAGGGACGTGCCCCGGTTCGCCGTCAGCTGCTGCACGCCGTGTCCCGGTCGCCCTGGCACCGCCTGGCAGTCGCTGCGGGGTTGCGCAACGACGATGACGCCGACATCCGGGGCGCTGCCCGGGAAATCCTCCGTCTCTGGCCGTCGGAGATCGCCCATCTCTCGACGAAGCCTCGGGGCATCGCGGAGCGTGAGCTTGCCCGCCACCTTCCCAACCTCGATCCGGAGCTTCGCCGCGTCGTCGAGTTCGTCATCCGGACGTCTGCCCAGCAGAGATGAGGCCGGCGCTCGAGCGGGCAGCCACCCCGTTCGCCCCGATCCCGGCATGGCCCTGGCTCGCTCCGGCGTCCCCGGGGCCGGTCGGAGACCATCGCACCGGGATTGACACGCCGCACCGGCCGGAACATGATCGCCGCCATGATCACGCCGGGACGCGGGCGGCTTCGCCCGCCGGGCTGGGCACTCGTGGCCGTCCTGGCGATCGGGCTCCTGGTCGCGCTGCCGGCCGGCGGGAGCAGCCTACGTGCGGCGAGCACGTCGCCGGCCCTGACGCCGAAACTGGTCGGCGTCACCCCGGACGGACCGCCGATCCAGGGCTGCACCTCGCCAACCCCGGCCGGCGCGGGCACCGCGTCGGCGACGCTCACCTCCCCCGCCGTGACCATCCAGACCGAGTGGTCGGTCCCGGGCGAGATCACCGCCGGCGCCGGGGCGTTCATCCACCTCCAGGTCACGCCAGTTGCCGGTCAGGGCCACTCCGGGTTCATGGCCATCAAGACCCCCTCCGAGTTCGGCCTGGCCCCGTCGCCGAACTACCTCGAAGCGAACGTCCCGCCGGGGGGCACCCCCTTCAACCAGCGCAGGGACTTCACGTTCACGCCGCAGCGCGCGTTCACCGCCGGCGAGACGCTCTACATCCGGCTCGAGAACGGGTGCACGGCGTTCACCTACAAGTACGTCGTGAGCGGCACCAGCACGCCGCCGGCGACGCCGAAGCCGCCCCGGCTCACGCCCCGCTCGGTGCCGCCGACGCTCGGGGAGACGACCTCCTACGCCGCGCCCCGACCCGGCGTGCCCGTCGCGATCCCGTTCCCGCCCGCCTGCGCCGCGGGACGCGCGTCCAACGCCCGCGCCAAGGAGGCGCCCGCCGGCGGGGAGTGCAGCGTCGACATCTTCCTCCGGCGCAAGGGGGCCGACCCCATTTACGATCCGGCGGGCACCTTCGCGGTCGACCTCGAGGTATCCGACAAGAACTTCGAGAAGGCGGAGAAGATCTGCTTCGCGACCTCGATCGGCCAGGGCGGCTTCCGCCTCAGCGAATACCTGCGATGCGTCATCACCGTGGCGCGGATCCTCCAGCGGGCCGAGGACCTCGCACGCCAGCGCAACAAGCCGCTCGAGTACGCGTCGCACGCCGGCGGCGCCTGCCGTTTCCTGAACGTGCCCTTCAGGCCGGTCCGGGGGCGCACCTCGCCGGTGCGCGTGACCTGCCGGCGCCTGGGAGCCGGCATGAGGATCACAATGCGGTCCGCTCGGGCCGGGAAGCCCGTCGCCTCGCTGATCGGCCCCGCCTCGCGCCTCCTCGTGGCACGCAGCCACCTCGTCCCCGCGCGCCCGGGGGACCGCATCGACGTGCGCTGGACCGCCGTCGCGCCGAGGACGTCCGCGCCGCAACCGACGCCCACGCCGCCGACGCCGGCACCGCCGACCCCGCCGGGCGCCCAGCCCACCACCAAGGTGGCGCTCACCTCGGTGGAGGCCTTCCCGAACCCGCGCACCTCCAACGACCTCCCCGCCAACGCCATCGACGGGAGCACGTCGACCTTCACCTGGACCACCGAGTCCTACAACGTCGTCCACCCCTCCTACCTGGCGGTCGGCTTCGCCAACGCCACGGTGGGCCGCCTGCGGCTGTGGAAGCAGCGCGACGGCGGCGGCGGGCAGCTCGTGAAGAACCTGACCATCCAGTACACGACCGGGACGGGCCCGCTCTCGAGCCGGACCTGGACCACCGTCACGGGCCTGGCGAACGGGTTCGCAGGCGCGGAGACGCTCCGGGCGACGGCGGTGAACGCCGACGGCACCGTCACCGGCGACGTGCATGACTCGCCGAGCGGCGACGGCTACGCGTCGCTCACCTTCACGCCGGTCCAGGCCACAGGGCTGCGGATCGCCTTCGCCAACCCCGACCCGGCCACCACCTGCAGCAGCGTCCCGGGCACGTGCAACCACTACCGGGTCGGGGAGCTCGAGGTCTACGCGCTCCCCGGCTGAGCCGACCCGATCCGCGTCGCCGCCGACGCGCCCCGCTGATCGTCGCCTCCCCCCGGCCCGGGCCCGCGAATCTCCTCCCCCTGTCGGTGACTCCGCACGATTGACAGGTGACTGATTAGTCACCTAATGTCGGCCGTCTGGACGCCGTCTTCAAGGCCCTCGCCGACCCCACGCGGCGCAGGCTGCTCGACGAGCTGCACCGCAGCGACGGTCAGACCCTGAGCGCGCTGGAGCGCCGCCTGCCGCTGACGCGATTCGGCGTCATGAAGCACCTGCGGGTGCTCGAGGAGGCGGGCCTCGTCACGACCGCCCGCCGGGGACGGGAGAAGCTCCACTTCCTGAACCCGGTCCCCATCCGGCTCGTCCACGACCGCTGGGTGAGCAAGTACGCCGAGCCGTGGGCGGCGACGCTCACCGGGCTCAAGCGGAGACTCGAGGAGGACACGATGGAGAAGGTGTACGAGATCTACATCAAGACGACGCCCGAGCGCCTGTGGCAGGCGATCACCGACGGCGAGATGCGCGCGAAGTACACCTTCGGGGTGCGGACCGCCTCGGACTGGACCCCCGGGTCGCGCTACGAGCTCATCACCCGCGACGGCGCCCTCCTCGGCGAGGGTGAGAACCTGGAGGTCGACCCGCCCCGCCGGCTCGTCCAGGACTTCACGGCGCTGTGGAGCGACGAGGTCCGCGCCGAGGGGGCGTCGCGGGTCACGTGGGAGATCGAGCAGGTCGCCGACTCCTGCCGGCTCACCGTGACGCACGACCGGCTGCGCGACGGCGCCCACCCGGAGCTGTACGGCGGCTGGCCGATGGTCCTGTCCGGGCTGAAGACCCTGCTCGAGACCGGCGAGACCCTCACCACGCCCGGCTCCCTGCGCTACCTGGGCGCCTCCGACCCGGGGTCGTGAGCGGCGGGCGCGGCGTGCGGCCGCCGCGCCGTCGGCCGCACGCCGGTCCACG